>CAMWUP010000049.1 GCA_947177465.1 uncultured Lachnospiraceae bacterium | reverse complement strand
GGACACTATTTCGACCATTAGCATGTCGCCAATATTGAGGCGGAGTGTGAGGCAAGAATCAGAAGGAAAGAAAAGGGCGAGCCCATGCGGTTTCTGCTTACCATCGGGGGCGCAGGTGCGCAGAAGGAAATATTTGCCGCCATTATCAAAAATCTGCTTCCTGCCATACGGGAAAAGAAGGCGGCGCTCTATGTCAATGTAGGAGATTATCAGAACGTATGGAAAGAGCTTCTCTCCGAAATCCCCCGGATGCGGGAATTTGCAAAGGAGCATTTTAACAACTGGCAGGCAACGAGACAGTTTGCGGAGGAAGCGCTGAAGGGCAGAATAGAGGGAATCCACGGCTTTTACCATGAAAACATTTTCGAGGCGGTTTACTGCACAAACCTTCTGATGAGGAGCTGCGACGTGCTGGTGACGAAGCCGAGCGAGCTGGCGTTTTATCCGGCGCCCAAGCTGTTTATCAAAAGAGTGGGAGGGCATGAACAGTGGGGCGCCGTCCACTCGGCGGAAATCGGAGACGGAACCTTAGAGTGCCGTGATATTCCTCATACGCTGCAGATGACGGAGCTGTTTATCAGAGAACAGGATATATTAAAGGATATGTGCGAAGCCATTGTGAAGAACAAGGCGGCAGGTGTTTATGACGGCGCTTACAAGGTGGTGGAGCTTGCCTTTGCACGAAGGAATGAAAACCGGCAGATTGGCGGCATATAAAACAACGCATATACAGGAAAGGGAAGGTATGAAGATGAAACTGTCATTAAAAGAAAAAATCTCTTATGGACTTGGCGCGGTGGGAAAGGATATGGTCTATATGCTTTCCGCCAGCTACATTTTGTATTATTATCAGGACATTCTGGGTGTGAGCGCAATCGCTATGGGCGTTATTCTGATGGCGGCGAGGGTGTTTGATGCGTTCAATGACCCGATTATGGGAGTGGTTGTGGCAAAAACCAAAACCCGTTTTGGCAAATTCAGACCATGGCTTATGATTGGCACAATCTTAAATGCAGTCATTCTGTATTTCATGTTTGCAGCGCCGCCTGCGCTGAACGGCAGCGGACTGGTCGCTTATGCGGCTGTTGCTTATATCCTTTGGGGCGTTACCTATACCATGATGGATATTCCCTTCTGGTCCATGATTCCGGCATTTACGGAGGGCGGCAAAGAGCGGGAAGGACTGTCAACACTGGCGCGTTCCTGTGCAGGCGTCGGCTCCGCCCTGATTACCATTGTCACCATGGCAAGCGTGGCATGGCTGGGACAGGGAAACGAGCGTGCGGGCTTTCAGCTGTTTGCCCTCATCATTGCGGTGCTCTTTGTTGTATTTACCACCATTGCCTGCATCACCATCAAGGAAAAATCGACGGTGGATGTAGATTCGCCTTCCGTAGGGCAGATGTTTAAGGCGCTTCTGCAGAATGACCAGGCGATGACGGTAGTACTTACCATCGTATTGGTAAACTGCTCTGTTTACATTACCTCAAATCTGGTTATTTATTTCTTTAAATACGACTTTGGCGGCGAGTCATGGCGCAGCGCTTACACACTCTTTAACACCTTTGGCGGCGCGATACAGATTTTGTCCATGATGCTTTTCTTCCCGCTGCTGCGGAAGCTGCTCAGCGCCATTCAGGTCTTTTATGTCAGCTTTGCTATGGCGATTTTGGGTTATGTGGTGCTGTTAATTCTGGCATTTACCAATATGTCCAGTATTTTCCTGCTGCTGGTTCCGGGCTTTTTCATCTTTGCAGCCAACGGCATGCTGACTGTACTGACGACAGTATTCCTCGCCAATACGGTGGATTACGGCGAACTGAAAAATAAGCGGAGGGATGAGAGCGTTATCTTTTCCATGCAGACCTTTGTGGTAAAGCTGGCGTCCGGCGTGGCTGCGCTGATTGCTTCGATTTGTCTGGCTGTCTGCAACCTGAGCAATGATACCACGGACACAGGTGTTGTCGGGATTGCGGCAGATTCATCGGTGGTCGGGCTCAGGCTTACCATGACGGTGGTTCCCATTGCAGGTCTTTTGATAGCGGTATTTTTATTCCATAAGAAATATATCCTGACGGAGAAAAAGCTTGCGGAAATCGCAGAGCAGATTAAAAAATAGAGTCAGCATAAGAAAGGGTTGCCATGATTGAGAGAATTGACGGACAATTTGTTTTGCATACAGCGAATACCACATATTGTTTTCGGGTACTTCCCACGGGTCATCTGGAGCATCTTTACTATGGCAGAAGGCTTACGCTGCCTGCGGGAGAAGGGATGGAGGCGCTTTGTGAAAAGCATGCCTTTGCGCCGGGCAATACCAATCTCTATGACAAGGAAAACACCTGCTTTTCACTGGAGGATATCAGACTGGAGATGTCTGCCTGCGGAAAGGGCGATATCAGGGAGCCTTTTGTGGAGGTGATTCATAAAGATGGCAGCAGTACCTCGGATTTTTTGTTTGAAAAGGCAGAAATGAAAAAAGGGAAAGACAGCTTTGAAACGCTGCCCGGCTCCTATGGAAGCGAAGAAGAGACAGAGCAGCTCCGTGTTACCCTGCGGGATAAGGGGTATGGACTTGTATTGGAGCTCTATTACTATGTGTACGAGGAATGCGATGTTATCTGCAGAAGCGCGAGGCTTATCAATAAAAGCGAGGAAGAGGTAAAGCTTCTGCGCCTTCTGAGCGCACAGCTTGATTTTGACACGGCGGGCTATGTGTTCACCACCTTTAACGGCGGCTGGGCAAGAGAAATGCGTAAGAATGACATGAAGGTCTGTGCGGGAAAGCACGTCAATTCTTCTTATACAGGAACCTCATCGAGCAGGGCGAATCCCTTTGTGATGCTTTCGAGAGAGACTACGACGGAAGATTATGGGGAATGTTTCGGCGTCAATCTGATATACAGCGGCAACCATTATGAATGCTGTGAGGCGGGCAGCTTTGGCAAGACAAGACTGTCCGTGGGAATCAATCCCCAGTCTTTCTGCTTTATCTTACATCCGGAAGAGAGCTTGGAAGCGCCGGAGGCGGTGATGACTTATTCCGCAGCAGGTTACAACGGCATGAGCGCGCACATGCATAAATTTGTGCGGGAGCATATTGTACGGGGACAGTGGAGGGATAAGGAGAGGCCCGTCCTGCTGAATAGCTGGGAGGCTGCGTATTTTGATATTGACGAGCACAGGCTGCTTAAGCTGGCGAAGGCGGGTAAGGAGGCGGGCATTGAGCTGTTCGTCATGGACGACGGGTGGTTTGGTGAACGCAGCGACGATACCTCTTCGCTGGGAGACTGGGTGGTCAACAAAAAGAAGCTGCCTTCAGGGATTTCGGGTCTCAGCAGAAAAATCAAAGAGATGGGGCTTTTATTTGGTATTTGGGTGGAGCCGGAGATGGTCAGCGTAAACAGCAGACTTTACGAAGCGCATCCGGACTGGGCGCTGCAGATTCCGGAAAAGCCCCATTCGGAGGGAAGAAACCAGCGCATTTTAGACCTTACCAGAAGGGAAGTGCAGGATTATATCATAGAAGCCATGAGCCGCGTTTTTTCGGCGGGGGATATCGCCTATGTTAAATGGGACATGAACCGGACCTTTACGGACTATTTTTCCGCAGCCCTGCCTGCAGAGCGGCAAGGGGAGGTGGCGCATCGCTATGTGCTTGGTCTGTACCGCTGCATGAAGGAACTGACAGAGCGTTTCCCGCATATTTTGTTTGAGGGCTGTGCGGCAGGCGGGAACCGCTTTGATTTGGGGATTCTCTGCTATTTTCCGCAGATTTGGGCAAGCGATGATACCGATGCGCTCTGCAGGGCAGAGATTCAGAACGGCTATAGCTACGGCTATCCCTTGTCCGTAGTCAGCGCCCATGTGTCAGGCTGTCCCAACCATCAGACACTGCGCGTAACGCCGCTGGAAACCCGATTTAACGTGGCGTGCTTTGGCAGCCTTGGCTATGAATGTAATTTTTGTGATATGAAAAAAGAGGAGCTGGAGGCGGTGAAAGAGCAGACTGCTTTGTATAAAAAGTGGCGTAAGGTGCTGCAAAAAGGCACTTTTTACAGGGGAAGAGGTTTTACAGGAACAGGCACAGACGGCAGCGTTCTGGCGGGAGATGAAGGGAACTACATGGAATGGACCTGCGTGGCGCCGGATAAAAAAAGTGCGGTGGGACTTCTCTTACAAAAGCTGGTGCACCCCAATACCCAGTTCCAGTACTACATGCCGAAAGGACTTATGCCAAAAGCAAAGTACCGTTTCTATAACAGAAAGCTGCAATATAATGTAAAGGAATTTGGGGATTTGGTCAATACGGTGGCGCCCATCCACATCAAACAGGATTCCATAGCCCACAATTTGATTGCCAGATTTGTGAAGATGGAAGGCGAGCAGGAGGATTTTTCCGCTTACGGAGATACTTTGATGTACGGCGGTGTGCGGTTGAAGCAGGCGTTTGGCGGTACGGGGTACAGTGAAGAGGTGAGATACTTTCAAGACTTTGGCTCAAGGCTTTATTTTATGGAGCAAATGACAGAAGAGCCGGAGGAAAATTAAAAATATGAGATAAGGTGGCGGCGTATGGAAGCTGTTGGAGAGGGCATAAAAGCCGAAAATAAAAAAGCGGAACAGACGGTTTTTGAATGTCTTTCTGAAGTAAGGTTTGAGGAGCAGATAAAAAAGGCTGAGACACTGCTGGAGACAGTCAGACAGACCGGAAAACTGTCCGTAAGGGGAGGAGAGCTGTATTATGAGCTGTACCCGCGCGAGGAATCCGGCGCAGTCATTGTGATATGCCATGGTTTCTGTGAATCCTCTGAAAAATATTGGGAATTTGTCTATTACCTGTACTGCGCAGGGTATCAGGTGGCAGTGTTCGACCAACGGGGACATGGAAAATCCCTTCGGGAAGGCAAAGACGCCAATGTGGTGCATGGGGAGGACTTTGAAGACTACGTGGAAGACTTACATTCCTTTGTAGAAAATGTGGTAAAGGGATTTGCGGGCGGCGGGCGGCTGTATCTGTATGCCCATTCCATGGGAGGCTGCGTTGGGGCAAGATATCTGGAAAAATATCCGGCAGATTTTCAAAAGGCGGTTTTGAACGCGCCAATGCTTGCCATTCATACAGGACCTTGTCCGCTGCCTGTGGCAAAGGCGGTCTGCGATGTGGCAAAGCTTTTTGGCAGAGGAAGGAAGCGTTTGTTTACGCAGGGGACGTTCAGACCGGATATGCCCTTTGCAAAAAGCTGTTCGGATTCTGAGGCGCGCTATTCCTATTACCAGAAGAAGCGCATGCAGAATCCCTGTTATCAGACCAGCGCCGCAAGCTATGCGTGGGGCAGCAGTGCGATACAGGCGGGCTATCGGGCGGTAAGCAGAAAAAATGCTTCACAGATATCCGTACCGGTGCTTTTGTGTCAGGCGGGAAAAGACAGACAGGTAAAAGCTTTTGCCCAGAGAAAATTTATAAAAAGGGTACAGAACGGAAGCCTCTGTATCTACCCCAAATCCAAGCATGAACTATATAGGGCGGATAACGTTGTACTAACGCCATATATGGAAAAAATACTGGGATTTTTCGGGTGAGTTCATTGAATTTTTTGAATTTATAAAATAGGGCTTGACAGATACAGGAAAAGGCGGTACAATAATCCTTGCTTGCGGAAGTGCTGGAATTGGCAGACAGGCATGATTCAGGTTCATGTGTATGTACGTACGTGAGGGTTCAAGTCCCTTCTTCCGCATGAATTAAGGAAACCTTGATAACCATTGAGGTTTCTTTTTTTGTCCGCATTTTGCGGCTTCTGTTTTGCAGGATGAAAGAAACTTATATTTTTTAGAAATAGAGGTTGACTTTTCCACGCATAAATGATATCATCAATGTTGCGCGGTGGAAGACACCGAATATAAAAGCGGAAGTGCTGGAATTGGCAGACAGGCAAGACTAAGGATCTTGTGTTGGTTACAACGTGTGGGTTCAAGTCCCATCTTCCGCAGTGGTTAAAAGTGTGGGAAACCTTGATTTTATTGAGGTTTCTCCATTTTTTGTTACTGGAATAATTGGTTACAGTTGGTTACACTTTTTCAATATACCTATCCAAGTGCCCTTTCAAAAGCATCTGTCCTTTTATCCCATGAGACAGTTGAATAATTGTAAAACTTTGCTGTTGTGGAAAAATCCTCATGTCCTGCAAACATTCTGATTTCTTCATTTGTCAGTTGGCCCGACTCTATCATCTTTGAAATGAGGGTTTTTCTGATACTATGGTTGCCTTTCTGTATGGTGTCAATCTGCCTGTTTAACCGCCTTAGCACATTATTGACGGAGAACTCATGAAGCCGCTCGCCCTCTTCGTTTAATAACAAATATTCGCTGTTAAAACCGTTACATTCGTTATGCTTCAAAATCATTTTTAGATATTTCTTTGCACGCTCCGACAGATACAATTTACGTTTTCCTGCAATGGTTTTTGTATAAGAAACAACACAATAGCCGCTTCTATGTAATTCGCCATCTGCATTTTCATAATAAGTCTTTATTTCCTGTCCACATATTTCCACACTGGATTCTGAAAAATCTTTCAGTTTTAAAGCAACAAGTTCCCCTACACGTAAACCAAGGGCGAAATTTAAACAAACAGCAAGATATGCAGGATTTTTTGTTTTCTTATACTGCTTTTCTGCCTGTTCAAGAATTAGCTGAATTTCACCATCTATATAAACCTGTTCTGTAGTTCCTTTTTTGTCAGGTTCAGAAAACTTTTTGCTGGAAATTCCATGCACGCTTCTTGAAATATTTGCCGATACAATATTCTTTTCCACTGCATAATCAAAGAGCATATTTGCAACCGACTTCATTTCTTTATACTTTTTGTTTGACAGTTTGTGCTTTTCTATCACATTTAAAAACCATGTTTTTAATGTGATTACATCAATAATCTGCATATCCATATCAGCAATATCTGAATTGGCAAAATATGTGTTCCATACCCATTGTAATTTGTTGGCATTGGCTTTTGAAGTTTCAACAGCTTTATATTTGAGCCACTCTGGATATAGTGCTTTCATAGTTCGGGGATTCTCTTTTTGCTCCTGTCTGCTTTTGTAATATTTAATTATGCACTTTTCAAGGTCCTCTCTGCATGTTTTGGCAACCATCTTTTTACCGTTAGCTTTGCTCTCATCGGGCAGTTTTGTTTTGTACCGTCCGTCTGTTGCCTGCCATATTTTGCAGAATTGTTCGTGTTGTTCTAAAATCTCTTTATTCTTCATAATTTCGACTTTTTCCAACACATCAGCAAAATTTATTATACCATGTTCTACAGCCTCAGAAAAGGCCAGTTGTTGTTGAATACTTAAACTCAAATCTCATAGCAAACTCCTCTCCGCACATGTTGTGCTTGAAAAATTGAACGGATTACTCCATTCGATAGCTTGCATTTTATCATAATAGAGAGATAGTGCAATAGAAAAACTGCACTACCTCAATAAAAATTGTATGATTCACATAATCAATATTTTAGAATGGTACAGGGATAGCGAATTTTCCTCTTAAAATATCAAAACCTTTGACATTTTGCAGTTGTGTATAAGAAATCCATTCCACAGAAGAATCTATCTCAACAGGTGGTTTTGCATTAGCGGCCCCCTGCTTCATTGCAATAAATCTTTTGCCCGTATGCTGATATACAGGTCCAAGTGCTTCTTCATCATTCGCAGCACATTGATACATTTCCCATATTCCACCAGTGAAACGTCTGCAAAATGCGGTATATGTTTCGGGATTGTCTGTCTGCTCGTCTATATACTGCTGTTCAAATCGGTTATTACTTGTCAAAATAATAGTGTCCGATATGTTAAACTTATTTTCGTATCGGCATGGCAACTTTGTAATCTTGTTATCTAAGAGATTCAGCATTTGCTTTATGGAAAGCTGGCTGTAAAACTCATCAAACAGGAGAACACTGTTATTTTTGTAATCATCAAATTTCATATCATATTTTAGATTTGTGATTTGAGATACTTCATCATCACCATATTTCCTTTTGACACCCTCTGTTTTTCCACAGCCTGCAGGACCAGACAAGTAATAAACCTCTCGGTTTACAGAGATGCTTGTTTTTCCTTGTGAATTGGTGTACTTAACAACAGAATCGCCATTTATAAATTTATTATACCGTTTTTCCTCAAAAGCGGCTAATAATGCCGCCTTATGTGTTGTAGCAAAATGAATATCCCATGGTATCACTTCTTCCCATGAATCAAAATGCTCTAAGGCATAGTCAAATTTATCTTGTGAGGACATATTTAATTCAATTTCTTTTCTATACCCTTTTATATGCTTGAACGGCTCAAAACTGCCCAATTCCTGCATAGGCTTTACTACTGTATGCGACTTCTCTTTTCCCCTAAACAGCATACCGAGCGGTTTTTCTATGTACTGCCTTGCTTCTGTTGGGGAACCATATCGTCTGTCTATATGTGCTCCCGTCAGCTTCTTTTGAATTGTGCTGAATCTTACTTTATTATCAAGTTCCATGTAAAGATGTAAATGTCTTTTACCGTTATCACTCTGTTCTTCATCCCAACAGGCATATAATACCTTAAACTCTGTTTGAATAAAATCAGCTATGTTTTCATAGTTTAAGTTTAAATCTATCATAGCTTTTTCACCGATTACTATAAACCAAGATTTGGAACGGTAGCCAGATCCATAGCTGTGCCCTTTTGCCAGTTCATCTTCTAGTATTGCAGAAGTTATTACTTCTTTTGTTTCGATTTTTTCCATTTTATTTCTTTCCTTTCTTCTTTTATCGTTCAAGCATGAATGGTACTTTTTGCGGTCCGGTGGTACTTTTTGAAAAAGTACCGCCAGACCGCCACACATATTTGCTTGCTCAACCCTTGAAAATGCTTGGTTCTGAAAAGAGTGGTACGGAACTTTCGGTGACCGCCCTAAGGTAATACTGCCTTAGGGCGATAGTCAGCATTTCCAGTGGTTTACATTATGATAGATTCTGTTTTTCACAGATATTTTGAAAAATGGAACGATCAAACCAAAGCAGTACAAATATATTCTTTCATCAGTTCAAATCTGCTTGCTCCATGCCCCAAGTTAATGGAGACCTTTGACATAGCTTCCTTAACAGACAAACCACTTTCACGATATTCTTTATATTTTTCCGTAGCATATGCCTTTCTGCAAGTGTGGAAAGCACCATTTTGAATCACAATGCCATTCTTTTTTAATTCTCTACGGAAAGCCTGTTCTAAAGACTGATGTTGAATGGGGCAGATTCTTCCTTGCTCCTTTTCTTTTATCTGCTCTAAAATCTGTTTTTGTTTTTCTGTTTCCGCAGGAATAAAGCGACTTCTTTTTCCTTTACTATCTATAATGGAAATGCCATTATGTTTAATATCTTCAAATTTTAGCTTTGCACATTCTGATGCCCTTAACCCGAAATGATATGATAAAGTAAGTGCTTTTTTTAGATTTTGATTACTTGTACTTTTTATAAGTGTTTTAAAGTCATTTTGCGATAACATAACATTTCTTATCTTTCCACCACCGTTTTTACAGCTTGCAGGAACAACCGCACTGCCATAATCAACATCACAATGATATTTTGCATTGACACATTTTTCCAATTTCCGAAATTGGGCACTATATTGGTTTAAAGTTGACTGGCTGCAATTCTCTGTTTTCGAGTTTAAGAAGCCCTGTATATGCTTTGTTTGAACCTCATTCACTTTATGTATCTCTGGGTAGTTTTCACGCATATAATTGGCAAAATTAGCAGATAAGTCTATTAGGTTACTTCTTGATGAATAAGAATATATTTTATCGGTATTTCTGATACCGTTTGCTTTATCCGAGTGTTTATCCATATTTTCTCTAAAGCTATTGTTGATTGCTTGTAAAAACTGATATTTTAAATTTCTTCTTGCCATTTTCCCCCTTTCTGCATAAGCATTAAGGAGCGTTCCGCTCCTTAATGCTTACACCCTACACATATAATAAAAAATAAAGAGCAACTTGCTCCGCACATTTTCAGACTACTTCTGCCGCACCAACACAGGCACAGCCTAAAAGGAATCCCCGACAATACGATAGGATTCATTCCCCTTTACAGAGGACAAAACTTGTATACCACCCCTTTCCGTATAATACCCATACCACCCATATAAAGAAACAGACCGTCCTGTAAAGGATCAGCCTGTCTCTTTATGGGTGTTATACAATTTGAATTGCCTTGTATAACACTTTATTCTATGAATGAAGAAATAAAATGGATTGGCAATTCATAAACCAGACTTCCCTGTTTATCAATTTACCTTTTCTATTGCAGTCACAAATATGCAACTATCCTTTATATCTTGATGATATATTATACTTTAGATTATAATAGAAATAGTATTCACAAAAGTTGTATGATTGTGTATAAAAGTATGATATAATCAAATCGACAAATCGATATTTGGAGGAGGGAATACAATGATAAGGCATATATG
>CAMWUP010000048.1 GCA_947177465.1 uncultured Lachnospiraceae bacterium | reverse complement strand
CTGCATACCCGTCCCCACAATCAGCGCGCCGTCGATTCCGGAACCATATCGGCAGATATAATTTCTGAGGATAAAAGAGCCCATGCTGTGACCCAGAATAAAATAGGGCACCCCGGGATACATCTCCTGCGTCAGTTTTTTCAGCCTGTGTACGTCCCGCACTACCACAGTAGCCGGATCCTGCTCGCAGAAGTAGCCCTGAAGCCCTCCCTCCGGCACGCTCTTTCCATGCCCGAGATGGTCGTCTCCTGTGACCACATAGCCCCGCTCCGTCAAAAACGCAGCCAGCTCCTCGTATCTTTCGACATATTCCGACATGCCATGTACAATCTGTACCACAGCCACGACATTTTCAATGTCCGGCGTCCATCTGACAGCATGTATCCGAGAGTGATTGTCTCTGGAATCAAAATAAAATTCTTCTTTTTTCATCTTGGAACCATACCTTCTCTCTGTCTATATCAAAATTGCATGGCGGCAAAAAGCACACCATGCAATTATTATACACTATTTACACAAATAATTTAAGGGTTTTCCTATAATTTTTTCATTTTTATGGCTCTTAAATCTATACTTTCCCTTTTTCAATCATTTTTCTCGGTAAATTTCGGTAAATTCAGCAAATCAACATATCTCGGCGCCGGCGGGCATATCCTTTTCCGGCGTCATAAGCGCCAGCTTCCCTTCTGCATCCTCCGCACAGAGCAGCATGCCCTCCGACACAACGCCGGCAAGCTTGGCGGGCTTTAGGTTTACAAGCACCATCACCTTTTTACCAACCATCTCTTCGGGGGTATAATACGCCTTGATTCCTGACACAATCTGCTTCACCTGACTGCCGATTTTCACCTGTGAACAAAGCAGCTTTTTCGACTTCGGCACCGCTTCGCAGGCAATGATTTCTCCCACTTGAAACTGAAGCTTTGCAAAATCATCATAGGTAATCTCCTCTTTCGCCTCAATATCCACTGCATTTTCCGCGTCCGCCGTACTGTCTGTATGCGCTGACTCTCCCCCATGCGCTGCCTTTTCTTCCGCAGCATGCCTTTCAGCATACATTGCCTCCGCCTTTTCCTTCACTTTTTTGACGTCCTGTCTTGCAAAAAGAATTTCAGGCTCCTTTGTCACAGTGTTTCCCTTCGGATAAAGCCCCGTCAGGGTTAGCTCGTCAAAGCTTCTGAGCGTCGTATTGAACTGCCTTGCAATTTTTTCTGCCGTTTCAGGCAGAAACGGCGCCAGCAGCGACGCGCCTGTGATTATGCTGTCCGCCAGATGATAGAGCACTGCGGCAAGTCTCTCACGCTTTGTTTCATCCTTTGCCAGCTTCCATGGCTCCGTCTCATCAATATATTTATTACAGCGTTTAAACAATGTAAAAATTTCCGTCAGTGCATCCGCAACCCGCAGCTCTTCCATTTTCGCGGAAGCTTTCGCCTGCGTGCCCGTCACCACAGCTTTCAGGTCGTCGTCAAGCGCTGCTTCCTCTCCCTCTGCTTTGCTGCCGCCGGACAACACACCGTCAAAATACTGGTTTGTCATGGATATGGTACGATTGACAAGATTGCCCAGCGTGTTGGCAAGGTCGGAATTCAGCCTTTCCACCATCAGCTCCCATGTAATCACGCCGTCATTTTCAAAGGGCATCTCGTGCAGCACAAAATACCGGACCGCATCTACACCGAAAAAGTCAACCAAATCGTCCGCATAAATCACATTTCCCTTCGATTTGCTCATTTTCCCGTCTCCCTGTAAAAGCCACGGGTGTCCGAAAATCTGCTTCGGCAGAGGCTCCCCCAGCGCCATGAGGAAAATCGGCCAGTAAATGGTATGGAAACGTATAATATCCTTGCCTATCAGATGCAAATCCGCAGGCCAAAGCTTCTTATACTGCTCCGTGCTGCCGCCGTCTGCATCATAGCCGATGCCGGTGATATAATTGCTCAGTGCGTCCAGCCATACATAGACCACATGCTTCTCATCAAAATCTACCGGAATTCCCCATTTGAAGGAAGTTCTGGACACACACAAATCCTGAAGTCCCGGCAGAAGGAAATTGTTCATCATCTCATTCTTACGGGAAACCGGCTGTATAAACTCCGGATGCCTGTTGATATGCTCTATCAGCCTGTCGGCATACTTACTCATTTTGAAAAAATATGCCTCCTCCTTTGCAGGCTTTACCTCTCTGCCGCAGTCGGGACATTTGCCGTCCACAAGCTGCGATTCCGTCCAGAAGGATTCACAGGGCGTACAGTAAAGTCCTTCATATGCCCCTTTATAAATATCTCCCTGCTCATAAAGCTTCTTAAATATTTTCTGCACCTGCTTCTCATGTGATTCATCCGTGGTTCTGATAAATTTATCATAGGAAACATGCAGCATGTCGCACAATCCCCTTATCGTCCCAGCCACATTGTCCACAAACTCCTTCGGCGTTACGCCCGCCTCCTGCGCCTTCAGCTCAATCTTTTGTCCATGCTCGTCCGTGCCCGTCTGGAAAAACACGTCATAGCCCTGCGCCCTCTTAAATCTGGCAATACTGTCCGCCAGCACTACCTCATAATTGTTGCCGATATGCGGCTTGCCTGAGGTATAGGCAATCGCTGTCGTAATGTAATACTTTTCCATGGTTCTCCTTTCTTCAAAACAAAAAACCCGTCCTCCTGCACCTATGTGTAAGAAGACGGGTATATACCCGTGTTACCACTTCTCTTTATCCTTCTCTCGCGAAAAGAACCTCTGCGGGTGTCAGTCAACACCCTCCCGCTATAACAGGCGGACCTGTTGCAGCCTTACCGCAGAAATATATTTCCTGACATTTATGTCAGCATTTGTTTTCCACCGCTCGGCGCACTGCTCGGAAGCCATGTTCCCCATTGCCGTATTTTCTCCCTCTCAGCCTCTGTCGTGCCTGCTGTTTAAAACCATGGCACGGTAACGGAAGATTCTCTGTAAAAAACTTTCATAGGTACTCTCTTCGTCATTGCGTTTCCACTTTTTCTGATGTGATTAGGGTAGCACAAAATAATGGGGTTGTCAATTGCTATTCCCATAGCATACGCCTTATTTAGAAAACATAACCTTTTCGTCATTGAACAGCCTGGTAAGCACCCATGACAACGCGCCTGCATATATCAGATTCATCACAATCGTAATGACAATCTGTACCGGCTGACAGGTAAATGAGAAAATACCATGAATACAAAGTACGCTGTTATAAAGTGGTACAAAGAACATCGCAAGGCTTTTCTCACTGTCTCCGCCGAGCATAGGCATAAGGCTGATTACCATAACAATAATCATAAGGGGTGACACTGCTGTGGAAGCCGCCTTGATGCTCTTTGCAAGGGCTGAGATAATGGCTATCAGAGACACCATCACCAAAACCGTCGTCAGAATAATCCCCAATAGCATAAGATAATCCGTAACCACATAGACAGCGGCGCTCACGCCCTCCTCCATGCCCATCAGCTTTGGCATGGAAAGTATGGTTCCGACAAAGCTGGAGAGTCCGGATAACAGGGCGATACAGCTTAAGCTGATAACCTTTCCCAACGCAAGCGCACTTCTCTTCATGGGCGTTACCAGAAGGGTTGCAATCGTTCCTCTTTCCTTTTCACCGGCAATCGACTCCGGCGCTACGGACATACAGCCGCTGAACATAAATGTCATAAGCAGCATGGGCAGAAGCATGGCAAAAAACTGCCCTGTCATATCCTTCTCAGAAGCAAGATTAAACAAGCCGTCTCCTGCATTGATATCAAACTTGTTTGCCATGGATGCCTCATACTGGTCCAGCATATCAACCAAAATACTCCTCAGGTTGGCAGACTCCGTCTCGGTGGAATTGTAATAAATTTCCACATTGGGAGCCGCTTCCCCGCTCTTCACATCATAAGCCGCAACCTTTACTATAAAATCCTCAGGAAAAACAACCAAAATATCTGCTTCCTTATTCTGTATCAGCGCTTTCGTATTGTCGATTTCCGAACCTGAAACCGCAGTCCACTCAGCAGACAACTGCCCAAACGCAGGCGCAAGCTCATCCGGCAGGTTCTGCACGTAAGCCTTTGCCACATAGTCCTCATCAGCCCTGAACTCTTTCATCAGGCCGTCTCCCATAAAGGAGTAAATCAGGTAAATCAAAATACCCGGCAGCAGAATGGTTGTCACAACCAGACTTCTGTCTTTAAAAAACCGGGCAAACTCTTTTCTTATAATTGTAAGCATATCTGTTCTCATGCGATGCTACCCACCTTTTCTTCATAAATTTCAAAGAATTTTTCTTCCAGACTCTTGTCTCCCGTAATTGCCGGCAGAGTATCACAGGTCACCATCTGCCCTTCCACAATAATACCGACTCTGTCGCAGATTTTCTCAATCAGGCTGAAAATATGTGTAGATACGATGATGGTCTTGCCCTGTTCCTTCAAATCCACCAGAAAATCCGTCACCACCTTTGCCGTGAGAACATCCAGTCCGTTGGTGGGCTCGTCAAAAATAATGACATCCGGATCATGTACCAGCGAAATTACCAGTGATACCTTCTGCTTCATACCGGTTGAAAGATTTCCCACCTTTACCTCCGCAAATTTGTCAATGCCAAAGCGCTCGAACAACTCCTTTCTGCGGGTACTTTTTTCCTCCGCGCCGACACCATGCAAATCTGCAAAGAAATCAAACAGAAAGTTCGGCGTAAAAAACTCTTCCAGCTTTAACTCACTCGTCAGAAATCCAATCTTACTGCGGACCTCCTCCGGATTCTTCACCACGCTTGCACCGTCTAAAACCGCATCGCCTTCATCCGGCTTAATCAAGGTTGCCAGCATTCGCAGCGTCGTCGTCTTGCCTGCACCGTTGGGACCCAGAAGACCGAAAACCTCTCCTCTGTATGCGGTAAAGGACAAATCATTCACCGCCACCTTTGTCTTTTCACTGGTCTTTTCAATTTTTTGCTGCTTGGCAGATAGCTTAAAGGTTTTCTTCAAGCCCTGCACCTTTAATATCTCTTCCATATTCTTCCTTTCCGCTGTCTGACAGCTTCGTTTTTATCTGTTTATACTTTGCTTTCATAATACTTCTGAAATCCTATATAGCTTAACAAAAAAATACCGATTAGTAAACAACTTAAACTCAATAACTCTTCTGAGACTAAAGCTCCGAAAACCATCGAAAGGTAGAGCACTGCCAGCATAAGCTTTGCGGTCTGCTTCAATGCCATATTGTCGATTTCTATTTCCCTCTCGTCGGTTTCTTTAAGCCGCTGCTCTTTCAGCCTTTCCTCACTCGCCAAAATCCTGTAAATACGAATCATAGCCACTATAGAACCCAGTACCAGTCCCGTTCCCATACCATACGTAACGCCCTGATGGTAATCATCCACTATCTCCGGCAGCATATGGGAAATCACTGCCACACCCAGAATAATCAGTACGCCCGCCAGACACATCAGCCTTACCCTGATGAGACGCTTTTTCAATACTTCCTTGTACTCTTCATTATTCTTTGCCTTACAATGCGCACAGAACAGCCCCTTCATAAGTTTTCCTCCTCTCCGTCAAAAATAAAAATCTCTTCGATTGTCACTCCAAAAAACTGCGCAATTTTATGTGCAAGCACCAGCGAAGCATTATACCTGCCGTTTTCAAGAGATATTATGGTCTGGCGCGAAACATTGACGGCATCCGCCAGCTCATTCTGCGTAATCCTGCGCTCCTTCCGCAGCTCCTGTATCCTCGTATGCATAATACCTCCTTTCGCCAGAATATAAAAAGTAAAGCTTACTTTACTCAAAAAGTATAGTAGGCTTTACATTAAATGTCAAGTATATTTTACATTTTTAGTTTCATTGAATATTTTCGCCCGTAAAGTTTGCCCAGCGGCGGCTTGTTCCAGAAAAATTGCAGATTGCGCAGACAGACAATTAAAATTGCTGCCGTACAAAACAGTGCCGTGCGGTTTCCCGAGGCATAAATAGTCGGGCTGAATCCGAGAATCAGCCGTGAGGATTCTTACAATTTTTTCAATAACAAAGGCTCCTGACACCTTACATGTGTCAGAAGCCTTTTGCGCTGCGCTTATATCATTTTTTAAACCACCAAATCCACATGCTGTATGGTTCCGACCTCGCCGCTTTCCTTTAGGAAAACACCCGTACTGCGGACAATACCCTGTGTCTGGTTTGTATCTAATGTGTTCAGGGAAAACTCTGTGGCGGTATGTCCGAGATAGATGGCTCCGACTCCCGCATCCGCGATAGCGATAAGACGGTCGCTTCCATCCGCATCCTTTGTCCAAACCTTCAGATGTTTGAATACCTCGTCGTTTTCATCAATCCAGCCGTTTCCATCCTTGTCATACGCCGCAAGGTCCTTGAAACCGTCGCCGCTCTTCGTACCGAAAAGCTCGCTGCCGTCGTTGATAACGCCGTCGTTGTTCAAATCCAGCGCAAGAAAACCGCTGCCTGCTGCCAGCGAAGACAATTCCTCTACCTTACCGTCGCTGTCCAAATCAAAGAAGAAGGTCTGGTCCGAAAAGGAAGCCGGATTCCCTTCCAGATTGATGACAAGCGGGTCTATACAGAAAGTCTTCCTGGTGTACTCCACTCCAACCGACTGCGTGAACTCTCTTGACATTTCCAGATTCAGGTTGAAGTTTATGCTTCTTCCGTCGGCTGTCTCCACCGTACCAAATGTCGAAAACGACGTCACCTCTCTGTCCGTAAAGATTTTGGACATGGTAACGCGCTCTTCCCAATGTCCTGCACCCACCTTTGCCGTCGTCACCGTGCTTCCCGCAGAAGCTTTTATGCTGGCTGCCGCAGTAACGGACGAAGCATGCTGCCACGACTGCATACTAAAGCCAAATGTCTGCTGGGTTTTCTTACCCCAGCCCATGTAATTGGGGCGCTTATTGCCCTTTACAGAACGTAAGGATTCAAAAAGCTGCCTCATCAGCTTCAGCTTGAAGCTCTCCTCCGGTTCCAAATCCGGCTGCTTTTTCGCCTGTCCCGTCAGCTCCTCAATAAACCCTGTTTTTTGCCCTTCCTTTTCCGGAAATGGGTTGTTCTTATCCTTTTTCCGGTAAGAACCATCCTTTGTTTTGCCTGAAGCCTCCTGTGACTTTGCCTCCTCCGAAAGCTCTAAGGACGCCGGTTGCGACGACCAGCCCAAAAAGGCTGCCGCTTCCTTCTCCTTCGATGCCTGCGAAGTTGTACCGTTCACCCAGAACCTGTCGCCCGTAGCAGTTATGCTAAGGTCGTAAGTCCGCGATGCCTCCCGCTCCGACGCCATTGCGACGGCGCTCTGTGTAATTTTCATGCCGCACCTCCTTGTTGCATGTGAAAACGCATATATGCGCTTTAAACGGGGTTCCTTCCCCACAACAGTTACTCCCTCACTGTTATTTTAGTAAATAGGCAATTGCGAAACTCTTATTTGCCAGTCCCGAATTGTGCATGTTGTATATTCCATAAGCAGACCCTTGTTTACCGTCGGCACTTAGCTGCCGTATTTTGGCAGCTTATGTACCGCTACGGTAAACTTGGAGCAAAAGCGCGTCTGTGTTGGATTATGCAACATGCACAATGACACTTGCCATATAACGAGTTTCGCAAATGCCTGATTTTGGTAAAATAAGGGATAACTATTATATCGGCACAAATCCGTAAATCATTTATGAAAATCGGAACCATTTAAAGTCAAAATCGCATCCCGGCAGGAAAATAAAACCGACGCGACAGCTTCCCTTACAGCTCTCCAGCGGGAAGGTCATCTCCGTGTACTCCTCACTATAAGGAAACTCCACAAGCTGATTCACCGATTCTTTATCCTCATAAAAGAACCGGATATGAATGGAGTTCGTCGGAAGTGTACTGCGCCCGCAGATGGTAATCTGCTTCAAGCCCGTTTCTCCAAAGTCCATATTTTCGAACTCCAGCGAAACATTGTTGCCGATGCCCTCAACCGCGTCCGGCGTCACTTGGAAGGTATCCCCGTAAATCTTGTTATATTCCGCCGCCTGCAGCTTTTCATACGCTTTTTGCAGCTTCGTAAAGGTAAAGCCCTTGATAAAATAACGCTGATTCTTCGTCACAAGGCAGACTGTCGTAACACCTCTGAGGCGCCGTTTCAGCTTATAGGTTTCCGGCTGATACACATTCCAGATGCTTGGCTTTTGATAAACTACGTCCGCCAGCATCTCGCTGCCCTCGTCCTCGGGCATCCCCTCCCATATCTGCAGGTAATGCGGGTCGTCGTTTTGGGTAAAAATCGGCAGGGTAATCTCATCAGAACCATATTCGCCAAAATCCAGTCCCTTGTAGCCGACTTCGCTTACACCCTCCTGCGCTGTCGCCACACTCTTTTCACTAAATCCACCCACATCTCCTACAGAACAGTTGTACAATGCGCCCGTAACAAATTCATAGGGATTGAGATAGGCTTCTCCAAGTCCTTTCGCCGTAAACTCAAGCTGGGAAATCAGTTTTATGGTTCCTGTGCCGTTGTCAACGGAAGCACGCACCTTAAAGGCTCCGTCGCCTTTTGCATGGATACGGCAATAAGCAGTTGGGCAGTGGCCATCTACTGCCAAATTGCCCGCCACTTTGTCCGATACGCACTCCAGCATTTCCACTTCCGCCAAATTGGACTGAATTCCCATGTCATTTACCACAGAGAAGGTTATCTTTTGCTCTGCGCCTGCCGGATACAGATGTGCGCCCACCACAATATCCCTTTTATCCTCATTAAATTCCTGTCCGTTCTCGCTGATAATCTCAATTTTTCGCACCGGCGTCACACCTGACGAACCTGTCACAAGTTTCATGGAACTATTTTCCGTCAGAGCGGACACACCCTCCCTGGCCTTAGCTTCCACCGCTTTTAACAAAAGCGTTTCTGCCGAAATCCTTCCTTCCTGTATGGGACGTACCGTAATTCCAATCTCTCCCGCTTCGCACTTTGCCCCGATAACCGCCAGCAATTTTCCGTTAAACAGCTTTCTTACGGTTCCTTTATACTGGTCGTAGTCCGTGCTGTCTCCATTGTCAAGCCCAATAAGCCGTCCGGCACCGGTGACGCTTACCTCCACATAATCCATGGCATTTTCCACCGGATTCCCGTCTTCATCCACCATACCGATTTCCACAAAAAGCAAGTCCTCGCCATCCGCCTTCAGCTCCGCCTTGTCTGCCTTCAGCGTGATGCGTGCAGGGTCTTTAAAGGACTTATGCATATCCTCCGCAATCACTGTGCCGTTTTCATCATAAGCGACAGCTCTGATACAGCCGGCTTCATAAGGAACCTGAAAGCTCGGGAACAGCTCCTTTCCGTGTGCATGGTCTATTTCCACCCTGCCCTGAGATTTTTCATTGACAAAAACCTCCACCGCCGGCGCATTGCTGCACACGCGCACATCAATTAACTGACCCGGATTAAAATCCCAGTAGGGAAGCAAATGCACCATGGGCGCTTTTTTGTAATCCGTCCACTCTGCCTGATACATAAAATAGGTATCCTTCGGGAAGCCTGCCGTGTCAATCTGTCCAAAGTAAGAGTTTTTGGTATGGTAAGGTGTGGGCTCGCCAATGTAATCATGCCCCGTCCATAAAAACTGTCCCGCCGCAAACTCCCTGTCTCTGTCCATATAAATACAGAACTCCACGGACTTGCCTGCCCAGCTCGGGCGGCTGTTGCCGATAGAAGAACACTGCTCATCGTCTTCGGTCAGTATGGACTGTGACAGCGGGAAGTGATATACTCCCCTGCTCTGTACCGCGGAAGAGGTCTCACTGCCATAAATCATCCAGTCGGGATGCGCCTCGTGATGCTCGTCATAATACCGCTCCAAATAGTTATAGCCCGCAAGCTTTACCACATCCGCGCAGTTCTGCGCTCCCTCCCACGGCATATAGTTGGAGCCTATCGTCACCATGGCATTGCCCTTGGGGTCATGCTCCTTGACATAGCCCGTCAGCATCTTCGTCACTTCCAGACCACGCGCTACATTCGTATCATGGATTTCATTGCCGATGCTCCACATGATGACAGAAGGATGGTTTCTGTCGCGCCTTATCCAGCTTGCGACATCCTTTGCCGCCCATTCAGGGAAAAATCGGGCATAATCGTATTCCGTTTTGGATTCTTCCCACATATCAAAAGCTTCCGAATCCACATAAAATCCCATCTCGTCGGCCAGCTCCATAAACTCCGGCGCAGGCATATTGTGCGAAGTACGAATTGCGTTGACGCCCATTTTCTTTAACGTCACCAGCTTTCTGCGCATGGCCGCTTTGTTAAACGCAGCCCCCAGACTGCCCAAATCATGATGCTCACAAACGCCGTGAAGCTTGACCTGTTTTCCGTTTGCAAGAAACCCCTTCTCGGGGCTGAAAACAAATTCTCTGAAGCCAAAAACCGTCTTTTCCACGTCTCCGTTGTCCAATTCCAGCTCCAGCTCATAGAGATTCGGGTTCTCCGCATCCCACAGCTTTGGCTTTTCCACCAAAATGACGCCCTTCAGCAAGATGCTGTCCGCTTCTTTGGTAATCCGCCCTTCTGTAATAAGCTTTCCGCCATGCCGTATCCTTGCCACAGCAGAACTACCCGCTTCTTGCGCAGCGCCGCCGTTCTCTACAGCCATTCCTGTCCGCATCGCAATACCTGCAAGCTCCGC
>CAMWUP010000047.1 GCA_947177465.1 uncultured Lachnospiraceae bacterium | reverse complement strand
AACAGATAACTTTGAATTATCTCTCACTGATAATCAGGAATTATCCTTTATTCACCTCCATCAAATTCCGCGGATGTCTGTGCACAAGAATATCCTTCTGCTTCGTATTTGATACATGTGTGTATATTTCTGTTGTGCTGATGGAGCTGTGTCCAAGTATCTGTTGTATGTACCGGATATCGACGTCCTGTTCCAGCAGGAGCGTGGCAAAGGAGTGGCGGAACATATGGGGGGTAATATGCTGGCTGATACCGGCAAGCTCTGCATAGCGGTTTATCATAAAGCGGACAGACTGGTCAGAGAGTTTGTGCTGCAGCCGGTTGACAAAGAAGTACCCGCAGATGGCGATATCTTCTTGAAAGGTTTTTTGGTACAAAAGTAATGCAGAAAGGACCTCCTGATTGCCAATCTGCAGAATTCTTTCCTTGGCGCCTTTTCCGTAAATTAGAACAGTGTTGTTTTCAAGGTCTATGTCAGAAGGCTTCAGCGAGCATAGCTCGGATATTCTCATTCCTGTGGCAAAAAGCAATTCAATCACTGCAATGTCCCGTATACAGCAGCGGAACTGGTATCCGGATGCGGAGGTTTCTTTTTGGGTGTAAAGGACAGCTAAAAAGGCTTGTATGGAATGAAAGGGAATGGTTTTGGGCAGGAGCTTGGCTTCCCGAAAGCGGATGTCCAGTTTGACAAAAGGGTTCTCTTTCAGCAGCTCTTTGTATTCCATATAATGAAAAAAAGCCTTCAGACTTGCAATCTTGCGCTTGACGGTTTTGGGCTTATACTGTTGGTGCAAATCCGTAATGAATTTATCCAGCGTGTTTTTGGAAAAGCAGTCAGATGAATCAGAACAAAAGTATTCATACTGCGTCAAATCAATCCGGTATGCCTTTAAAGTTTTAAAATCCAGACGTTTTCGGTATCTGCAGTAGTCGATGTATTCTGTAATGTAAGTGTCTAAGGTATTCATAAATGAACATTCTCCTTGGTTTTTTGAGACCATTATGAGTGTTGATTTGTGAATTGTCCATTAAATTCATACAAATAATTCATACTAAGGTAGAGTGGAGAGGATTTAACACAATAAGATATTGCTATTTTGGAGAATGTTTTGTATGATAAAAAAGTGAATGGACGCAATGGGATTTACGAAAGACCCTATAATATTCACAAAAGGGTCTTGAATAGGAAATGATACATATGTAAAATAGTGAAAGAAATATTATTTTTACAAATATACAAGAGATGCTGTTGGACGGGCAGGGCACAGGAATACAGTTATATTAGGGGTACATATGATAAGGATAGGAATCTGCGATGAGGCAGAGATGGATTTGCAGAAGCATAAGGGGCTTTTGCAGGATATGATAGGGAAAAAATGTATTAATGCAGAGATTTTGTGCTTTCAGAGCGGCGAGGCTTTGCTGCTTGAAATAGAGCAGAACCGAAGCATGGATATCATTCTGATGGATGTAGAGCTGCGGGGCATAAACGGCGTGGAGACGGCGAGAAAAATCAGGGAAACGGATACGAAAACCATGCTGATTTTTATCACGCGTCATGAGCAGTATTGTAAGGAAATTATCAATGTACAGCCCTTTGCCTACATAGATAAACCGGTTTTTGGAGATAAACTGGAAGAAGTCGTTATGCGTGCCATTGCATTAAGCGGCAGCAGGGATGGAATGATACGGTTTTTCAGCAGAAAAAAGGAGTATAGGATATCCTTACAGGATATCTTCTATTTTGAGAGCAACAAGAGAAAAATTTTAGTGTTCTGTGAAAATAAAAGTTATTCTTTTTATCGAAAGCTCGACGAGGTGGAAGAAGAGCTAAAGCAGTATAGTGAAAAATTCTTCAGGATTCATAAGTCATTTTTGGTAAATCCAATCTATATCAAGGAATCTTCTTACGAAAAAATCATTATGTGCGATGGGAAGGAAATCACCATAAGTCCCAAGTATAGGAAAATAATCAAGTAGAGTTATGATGACAGGCGGGATTGGACGCCGCCTGTCTTTGGCATTCCATTGCTTCAGGATGTGCAGCCAGAGGATATTGAAGATGTGTCGGAACGCTTTGTACACATATTTGCTGAGGAGAGGAATTCTGATGTGGTAAAGCGTGTGCGTATGAAGAATAACGAAACGCCGTTTTATTTGATTTCGCTTATTGAACATAAGTCAAATGTGGATTATAATGTGGTTATGCAGGTATTCCGTTACATGGCCTTTATTTGGGAGGATTACGAGAAAGAAGCGGAAAGGCAGCAGACCGGAATCAGCAAAAGGATTTTGCTACCCGCCCATCCTTCCTATTGTATTTTACGATGGCGAGGATAATTGGACAGCGGCGACAAGCCTTCATGAAAAAGTGCTTCTGAGTGATATTCTGGGAGAATACATTCCCAATTACCGCTGTATCTTGTTGCAGTTAAGAGATTACAGCCATGCAGATTTGATGGAGAAAAGGGACGAGTTATCTATTGTACGTCAGCGCAGAGGAAGCAGAGGCAAAGATAGAAAAATATTGGTGATTGTTATTGAGGCATATCGTAAGCTTGCCTGCGATATGCAGGGGTATAAAAATGAAGAAAGTGGTTATCGGGATACTGGCGCATGTGGACGCCGGAAAGACAACTTTATCAGAAGCCATGCTGTATGAGAGCGGTGCGATTCGGACGAAGGGGCGCGTGGATAAAGGCGACGCTTTTCTGGATACTGAGACAATGGAAAAGGAGCGGGGCATCACCATCTTTTCCAAGCAGGCGGTATTTACCTATGCGGATACGGAATTTATTCTGCTGGATACGCCCGGGCATGTGGACTTTTCAGCGGAAATGGAGCGCACCCTGCAGGTATTGGACTATGCGGTGCTGGTGGTGAACGGTGCGGATGGCGTGCAGAGCCACACGGAGACCTTGTGGCGGCTGCTGGCGCGCTATGAGGTGCCAACCTTTCTTTTTGTCAATAAAATGGACATGGAGGGAGCGGATGAGGCGGCGATTCTTGCGAAACTACAGGAAAGGCTTCATGAGTGTTGTGTGCCCTTTGGGAGAGACGACGGGGAAGCATTTTGGGAAAGCGTTGCCGTGTGCGAGGAGGCGGTGCTAGAGGCTTTTTTGGAGACGGGCAGGGTGGAGGAAGGAGAAATCCGCAGGCTGATTCGGGAGAGAAAGCTTTTTCCCTGCTTTTTTGGCTCGGCGCTTTGGGGCGATGGTGTAGAGCAGTTGTTGTGCGGTTTGTCAGTCTATACGGAGGAAATCCGGTATCCTGCGCAGTTTGGGGCGCGGGTATTTAAAATTATGCGGGACGAAAAGGGAAACCGGCTCACCTATATGAAGATAACGGGCGGCAGCCTAAAGGTAAGGGATACCCTGACGGGCAGGACGCAGGCAATCGGAGCGATAGAAGACGGCTGTGATGGGGAGGTATGGGAGGAAAAGGTCAATCAGATTCGGATTTATTCGGGGGATAAATACGAGACAACAGCCGAAGCGCCGGCAGGCAGTGTGTGCGCCGTCACAGGGCTTGGCAGAACTTTCCCCGGAGAGGGGCTTGGCAGGGAAAAGGAAGTACTTTTCACAGTGCTGGAGCCGGTGTTGCAATACCGCGTGATTCTGCCGCCGAAGGAGGCGGCGGCATCCGTGCTGCCGAAGCTGCGTATGCTGGAGGAAGAGGAGCCGAAGCTGCAAATTGTGTGGGAGGAAGCGCTGCAGGAGATTCGGATCTGTGTTATGGGAGAGGTGCAGCTTGAGATTCTGCAGCGTCTGATTCGGGACAGGTTTGGTTTTTTGGTAGAATTTGGGCAGGGACATGTGGTATACAAAGAAACCATAGCGGAGCCTGTAATCGGAGCAGGGCATTTTGAACCGCTGCGCCATTATGCGGAGGTACAGCTTAAGCTGGAACCGGCGGAGACAGGCAGCGGCCTCCAGTTTGCTACAACGTGCAGTGAGGATATTCTGGCGGGAAACTGGCAACGGCTGATACTGACACATCTGGAGGAAAAGGAGCACAAGGGCGTACTGCTGGGAGCGCCGATTACCGATATGAAAATTACGCTTTTAGCAGGGAGAGCGCACAAAAAGCATACGGAGGGCGGCGATTTCAGACAGGCGACTTACAGGGCGGTCAGACAGGGGCTGATGGAGGCGGCGTCCGTGCTGCTTGAGCCATATTACACGTTTTCGCTGGAGGTGCCGGATAAGCTGCTGGGACGCGCCATGACGGATATCGAGCGGATGAGCGGAAAAATGGAACCTCCCCGCATGGAAGCGGGACAAGCGGTTCTGACGGGCTTTGCGCCCGTGGCAAAAATCGGCGGATACCAGAAGGAGCTTACCGCCTATACGCGGGGCGAGGGCAGGATTTCCTGTACTTTGAAGGGATATCTGCCTTGTCACAACACGGAGGAGGTTCTGCAGCAGTACGCCTATGACCCCGAGAGCGACACGGGAAATCCGTCAGGCTCGGTATTCTGCGCCCATGGAGCCGGTTTTGTGGTACCATGGTATGAGGTGAAGGCGTATGTTCACACGGAGATTGAAGCAGATAATATGGGAAGCCTGACACAGCCGCTGACAGAGGATGCGGGTTCCGTGAGGGCTTCCCGGACAGGAAACAAAAACCGCATGGAAACGGTGCTGGGGACAGAAGAAATTGACAGTATACTGGAGCGGACTTATCATGCCAACAGGCGGGATAAAGAAATAGGCGGAAAGGGGATTTATCGAAAAAGACTGGATAAAGAGAAAATCCCTGCACTGGAGAGAAGCTTCCGTCCGACGCCGAAAAAGGAAGCGTACCTATTGGTGGATGGTTACAATGTGGTCTTTGCATGGGACGAGCTGCATGCGCTGGCGGAGATAAACATCGACGGTGCGCGGGGCAGGCTTATGGACATTCTGTGTGACTATCAGGCGATGAAGGGCTGCCATCTGATTGTGGTTTTTGATGCGTACAGGGTAAAAGGACATGCCACGGAAGCTTCAGATTACCACAATATCCATGTGGTCTACACAAAGGAAGCGGAAACGGCGGACCAGTATATCGAAAAGTTTGCCCATGAAAATGGAAAGAAGTATGATATAACCGTAGCGACCTCGGACGGGCTGGAACAGATTATCATACGGGGCGAAGGGTGCCGGCTTATGTCTGCGCGGGAACTGCAGGAGGAAATACAGAGAGAAAAGCAGCAGTTTCAGGCAACGTATATGAAAGCGCCGTCAGGCAAGGCTTATCTCGGAGAACTTCTGGATAAAGGAGATTCAGAGAAACCTTGATTGACGCATTGCTTCCTTGGGACAGAAGCAGGTAATACCGCTGCCGCTGTTTGGAAAAATGAGTGCTGCCGCGGCATCCACGACAAAGAGCATCAGCAGCACGGCAAGGATTCGATGGCGGGTACGCAGGGACAGACGTTCCCAGTACTTCAGTAAAAAGGGAGCGGCAATGCAGGTGAAAAAAGCGCCGGCAAGCGCAAAGCCCAAAATGGAATACAGACAGATGTAACCGCGGAAGCTGAGAAATTGTCCTGTGTAATCCCAGTAGCGTTTGTCAAAAAGCGTGTCGAGAAGCCAGCCTGTAAACAGCTCCACAATGGCGCCGATGCAGGCGGAATAGAAGAAGCAGAGCAGAGGGCGCTTTCTTTTGGAGTAGAGCAGGAGGAAAATCAAGACGGCGCCGGCTCCGTAGACAGGAAGCCATGGACCATAGAAAAAACCACGGTTGCAGAATTCTCCGTCTTTTATCAGAAACAGCAGTACTTCCCATAAAAAACCGGCAAAGGACGCGGCAAAAAACAGAAACAATATGGTGTTGATTTTGTAGGAATAAGCGTTGTTTTTCATGCTTTTAGTATTGCCGGAAGCATGTGAAAAATACATTGAAAGGAGAGGGTTTATGTTTCGGCTTTATATCAATCCACAGTACAAGAAAGGTCATATTAACAGAGAATTGCAGGGGCATTTTTCCGAGCATTTGGGAAGGTGTATCTATGAGGGGATTTATGTGGGGGAGGAGTCCTCAATCCCCAACACAAACGGTATGCGCAATGATGTCGTAAAGGCATTGAAGGAAATGCAGATTCCGGTGCTCAGATGGCCCGGGGGATGCTTTGCCGATGAGTACCACTGGATGGACGGAATCGGTCCGAAGGAGAGCCGCAAGAGAATGATAAACACCCATTGGGGCGGCGTGTTGGAGGACAACAGCTTCGGCACGCATGAATTTATGGAGCTGTGCAGGCAGCTTGGCTGCAAGGCGTATGTGAACGGCAACGTGGGAAGCGGCACTGTCCGCGAGATGAGCGAGTGGGTGGAGTATATGACCTTTGACGGCGTATCTCCTATGGCAGATTTAAGGAAAGAGAACGGCCGAAAAGAGCCGTATACGGTGGATTATTTCGGTGTTGGCAATGAAAGCTGGGGATGCGGCGGCAACATGCTGCCGGAGTACTATGCCAATGAATATCGGCGTTATCAGACTTATGTGCGCGTTTACAGCGCAGAAAGACCGATTTACAAAATAGCCTGCGGACCGAGCGAGGGAGACTATGGGTGGACGGAAACCCTGATGCGTATGGCGGGCGGCTATATGGACGGCTTGTCCCTGCACTATTATACTTTGCCAGGAAACTGGGAGAAAAAGGGAAGCGCAACGGAATTTGACGAGGCGGAGTGGTACAGGACTTTGAGAAAGACCTTGTATATGGACGAGCTGATAAGCCGTCACAGTACAATTATGGACAAGTATGACAAAGAAAAAAGAGTCGGTTTGATTGTGGATGAGTGGGGAACCTGGTATGACTGTGAGCCCGGCACCAACCCGGGGTTCCTCTATCAGCAGAATACAATGCGGGATGCGTTGGTGGCGGGCATAAACCTCAATATTTTCAATAAGCACTGTGACAGGGTAAAGATGGCTAATATTGCACAGCTTGTAAATGTGCTGCAGGCGGTGATTCTGACAGAGGGAGACAGGATGCTCTTAACACCCACTTACCATGTATTTCACATGTACAGGCATCATCAGGAAGGTGAGCTTCTGGACAGTTATGTGGAGACGCAGGAGATAGGCGTGGAGGAGGATAAGGTGCCGAATCTGCAGGAATCCGTTTCCATGGATAAGGACGGACGCGTCCATATCACCGTCAACAACCTCTCTGCTTCGGAGGCATATGAGGTGGAGCCGGTTCTGGCACAGGCGGCTGTAAAAGAGGTAAAGGGAACGATACTGACAGGCGGAATGCGGGATTACAATACCTTTGACGAGCCGGAAAGGGTACAGCCGAAGGAATTTACGGATTATAGCTTGAAGGAGGGCAGGCTTGTATTTCGTATTCCTGCGTGCAGTGTACTCCACTTAGAGATTGGAGTGTGAAGGCATATGGATGCATTGAGGAAAAAGCAAATCGAAGAGGGCAGAACAGCGCTTGGCATTGAGCTTGGCTCTACCCGTATCAAGGCGGTGCTGACCGGCGAGGATAATGCGCCGCTTGCCGCAGGCAGTCATGAATGGGAAAACAGGCTGGAAAACGGTATCTGGACTTACACGCTGGACGATATCTGGACAGGGTTACGGGACTGTTATAAAAAGCTGGCGAAGGACGTACAGACCACATATGGCGTTACGCTGCGCAAAATAGGCAGCATGGGATTTTCTGCTATGATGCACGGTTATATGGCGTTTGATAAGGACGGGGAACTGCTGGTTCCGTTCAGGACGTGGCGGAATACCATGACGGCGGAGGCTGCTGGACGCCTGACGGCGTTATTTGGCTATCCGATTCCCGAAAGTTGGAGCTTTGCCCATCTCTATCAGGCAATCTTAAACAAGGAACCGCATGTACCCGAAATTGCGTTTCTGACCACGCTTGCCGGTTATGTACACTGGAAACTGACGGGCAAAAAGGTACTGGGCGTCGGCGAGGCATCAGGCATGTTTCCCATCGATACGGCGTCGTGCAATTACAATGAACGCATGGTGAAGCAGTTTGATACGGCAGCGGACGCACCATGGCGGCTTCAGGATATTCTACCCGCAGTGCTGACCGCGGGGGAAGCGGCGGGCGTGCTGAGTGCGGAGGGAGCGAAGCTTTTGGATGAGGACGGCAATCTGGAGGCGGGGATTCCGCTCTGCCCGCCCGAGGGAGACGCCGGAACCGGCATGGTGGCGACCAACAGCGTTGCAAAGCGAACGGGCAATATTTCAGCGGGTACTTCTGTATTTGCCATGGTGGTGCTTGAAAAAGAGCTGACGAAAGCATACGAGGAAATCGACTTGGTGACGACGCCATCTGGCGAACTGGTGGCGATGGTGCACTGCAACAACTGTACCTCCGATTTAAACGCATGGGTGAATTTGTTTGAAGAATGTTTAGGCAGCTTTGGCTGCAAGACCGGTAAAGACGAACTATATGGTACGCTATACAGGAAGGCGTTGGAGGGAGATGCGGACTGTGGCGGTCTTTTGGCATACAATTATGTGTCAGGAGAGCCGGTTACAGGCTTCGATAAGGGGAGACCGCTTTTTGTCAGGACGCCGGATGCAAGGTTTACACTTGCCAATTTTATGCGGGTGCACCTCTTCACCTCCTTGGGGGCATTAAAGACAGGCATGGATATTCTGCTGAAAAAGGAGAATGTCCGCATCGACAGACTGTTGGGGCATGGAGGGCTTTACAAGACGCCGATGGTCGGGCAGCGGGTGACGGCGGCAGCCATGAACGCGCCGGTATCCGTGATGGAGACGGCAGGCGAGGGCGGCGCGTGGGGCATTGCATTGCTGGCGGCTTATATGCGGCAGAAAGAAGAGGGAGAAACCCTTGCCGATTATCTTTCCGGACATGTGTTTGCAGAAGCGGAGTGTGTTACCGTAGAGCCGGATTCTTCTGACGTCGCAGGATTTGAGGCATTTATGGAGCGTTATACAAAAGGATTGGGTGTGGAAAGGGCTGCAATAGAAAACCTTTCAGAAGCATAAAGGAACATAAAAATCTAAACGATAATGGTCTGTATATATAGTACAGTCCGGAAAAGAGGTCATATGTTAGAGGAATTAAAACAGAAGGTATATGAGGCAAATATGGAGCTGACCCGTTACGGGCTTGTCACCTTTACATGGGGCAATGTGAGCGCTATTGACAGAGAGAGCGGTCTGTTTGTGATTAAGCCAAGCGGGATTCCCTATGAGGCGCTCCATGCAGGGGATATGGTGGTGATGAATCTTGCGGGAGAAAAGGTGGAAGGGCGTTATAAGCCGTCTTCGGATACGCCTACACATTTGGAGCTGTATAAGGCGTTTCCGGAAATCGGAGGCATTGTGCACACCCATTCTCCGTGGGCGACAAGCTGGGCGCAGGCGGGACGCGCTATTCCCTGTTATGGAACGACACATGCCGATTATTTTTACGGGGAGATTCCCTGGCTGAGAACACTGACGCAGGCAGAAATTGAAGAAGCTTATGAAACCAACACGGGACTTCTGATTGCGGAGGAATTTAACAAGGGGAATCTGGATGCGAGTGCAGTTCCCGCAGTTTTATGTAAAAACCATGGTCCTTTTGTTTGGGGAAAGGATGCGGCGGAAGCTGTTCAGCTTGCCGTTATTCTGGAGGAAGTGGCAAAGATGGCAGCAAGGACGGAAAGGCTGCGTCCCGATGTGGAACCTGCGCCGCAGGAGCTTCAGGACAGGCATTATTTCAGGAAGCATGGGGAAAATGCTTATTATGGACAAGGATAAAAAACCGTGTAAAAGATGCCTGCTCTCGGATATGGGAGGGCAGGTGTATAAGGACAGGATTGAGAAACTGCTTGTGCTGATGGATAGGGAGGTAAAGGCGGAAGAATCGCTGTATGAGGAAAGGCTTTCTGTCTGCAGAAGCTGCGAAAGACTTTCCGGTGAAGAGACAACAGCCGGTACCTGTCTTGCCTGCGGCTGTTATGTAGAATTACGGGCAGCGGTGAAAAAGAACCGCTGCCCGTATCGTTTCTGGTAATCTGTTTATATTTTAAAACGTCTCATATGTTCTGCAAGAGTGAAGGAAGCTTCCGATACGGTCTCAGTGCTCTTTGCCATGGTTTTGCTGTCATCGGAAATGCGCAGGGAAGCTTCAGCGAGCACATGAGTGGAGGCAAGAATTTCCTCGGCGCTGGCCGACTGTTCCTGCGATAATGCGGCAATATTAGTCGCCACGTCATCTACCTGATGTATCTGCTCTACAATATGTTTCAGCACATCTCCGGTTTTGGAGACATCCTGGTAAATATGGTCAAAAATTTCACGTGAGGCGGCGATACGGGAGGAGTTGTCCTCTATGTAAGCAACGCTCTCATTGGCGCGCTCCACCATGTCCACAACCTGATGATTTACTCTGGTGATAATGCTTTCAATCTGGGTTGCAGAAGAGGCGCTTACGTCTGCCAGCTTTCGGATTTCATCGGCAACCACGGCAAAGCCTTTGCCGGATTCTCCGGCGCGTGCCGCTTCTATGGCAGCGTTCAGGGAAAGCAGGTTGGTCTGCTCTGCAATTTCACTGATAAGCTGTACAATGGAATTAATCTGCGCTGTGGAGGTTCCTACCTCGGCGACAGCCTCTTTCAGCTCCCGCATGGTGGAGACGACGGATGACATGGCGACGGCTGTCTGTTCCATGTCTTCCCTCCCATTTGAAGCGAAATCACCGGCGGGATGATTTTTTACAGCGGCGCAAAGGCCGTCATGATGGGTGT
>CAMWUP010000046.1 GCA_947177465.1 uncultured Lachnospiraceae bacterium | reverse complement strand
CAGCATAAGGAGCATCAGAACCCAGAAAAGTTTCAAGGTGCCAAGTTTTTTCACGGAAAGACCGACTTCCTGTTCTTTGGCAGGTTCTGCAATGGGGGCGCCCGCAAACAGAAAGAAGTTACAGATGGGAACGGCGGCCCAGACAATGGCGAGAATCTTCCAGTTTTCGATACCAAAAAGCTGAAAGAACAGGGTGGACAGCAGAACCACGCCGACATGTCCCCAGCAGTAGAAGGAGTGCAGCAGGCTCATGGCCTTTTCTTTGTTGTCTGTGGGGCAGTTTTCTACAATGGGACTGACCAGGACTTCCAAAAGACCGCCGCCTACTGCATATACCATAACGGAAATAAACAGTCCTGAAAAAGCATTGGGAAGTACATCCGGCAAAAAAGTCATGAGAAGCAGTCCCGCAGCACAGAAGACATGCGCCGCCAGCATGGAGAGCCGATAGCCGATTTTATCAATAAAACCGGCAGATAATAAATCTATGATAAGCTGTAATCCGAAATTGGCGGTGACAAGAAGCGTAATCTGTGACAGGGGAATCCCGTAACTGTTTCGGAAGGTTAAAAACAGAAGCGGTGCAAAATTATTGATAATAGCCTGTATGATGTAGCCGGTAAAGCAGGCATAAAGCGTTTTATTGTAATTTTTATTTTGCAGCATAAAAGTTCTCCTTTGGTGTAAAGCGTTATAATCCGCTGGGCATTATACCACATTTTTCTATATTTTCATACCCGGATATGATACAATATTGACATAAAGAAGCGACAGCAAAAAGAAAGGCGGCGGTATTTATGGAGATGGTAACGTTAGGGAGGAGCGGTCTTAAGGTCTGCAAGAATGGGTTTGGGGCGCTTCCGATACAAAGAATCGGCAAGGAGGATGCGGTTTATCTTTTGCAGAAGGCATTTGACAGCGGGTTTAATTACTTTGATACCGCCCGCTGGTATACGGACAGTGAAGAAAAGCTTGGCGGAGCGCTTTCTCATGTGCGTGACAAAATCATTATCAGCACAAAGACCGGCGCGGGCAGCGCAGAGCAGTTTTGGAAGGATTTGGATACCAGTCTGACGCTGCTGAAGACAGATTATATTGATATCTATCAGTTTCACAATCCGTCCTTCTGTCCGAAGCCGGACGACGGGACGGGGTTGTATGAGGCTATGGAGGAGGCTGTGCGGCAGGGAAAGGTTTGTCATATCGGCATTACCAACCACAGGCTTTCGGTGGCAAAGGAGGCGATTGCTTCCGGATTGTACGAAACACTGCAGTTTCCTTTTTCTTATCTTGCTTCCGAGGAAGAGGTCGGACTGGTGGAAGCATGCCGGACGGCAAATATGGGATTTATTGCCATGAAAGCGCTCTCAGGCGGCTTGATTAACGATTCGGCGGCAGCATATGCTTATCTTGCGCAGTTTGACAACGTTGCGCCCATATGGGGGATACAGCGGGAGAGCGAGCTTGACGAGTTCATTTCCTATCAGAAGAATCCGCCTGTCGTGACGGAGGAGATACTTCAAAAAATAGAGTCGGACAAGAAACAGCTTTCCGGTGACTTCTGCAGGGGCTGCGGATATTGCATGCCGTGTCCGGCAGGAATTGAAATCAATAATTGTGCCCGCATGAGTCTGCTTCTGCGCCGAGCACCCAAGGAAGGCTACCTGACGGCAGAATGGCAGGAAAAAATGAAGAAAATAGAAGGGTGTCTGCACTGCAGTCAATGCAGAGGAAAATGTCCCTATGGATTGGATACGCCCAAGCTCCTTGAGAAGAATTATGAGGATTATCTGGACTTTATATGTGGAAAAAAAAGCTGACAGATATTTGCAAAAGTGATATGATAAAGGATAGGACAATCTGGAGGAAAGACATCATGAGCTATTCAGAAAGTTTTGATAATACGTTAATTGAATACATATCATCCATACCGAACAGAGAAGGAGCGGGGAAAACAGAAGGGGATACTCTTTATGAGAGGCATCCGCTAAAGCGGGTTATTGATGAGATGCCGGGTGGATTTTTTATTTACCGGGCAGATGAGAGCGAAGAAATCATTTATGCCAATAAAGCCCTGTTTCGTATTTTCGGCTGTGAGACGGAGGATGAATTCAGAGCGCTGACCGGCAACTCATTTAAAGGAATTGTGTATTCTGAGGATTATCAGGCTGTAGAGGAGAGTATCAAAGAACAAATTCTGCAAAGTCAGTATGATTTGGATTATGTAGAATATCGGATTGTCAATAAAAACGGGGAGATACGCTGGATTGAGGACTACGGGCATTATATATACAGCAAAGAGGCAGGCGGGGTGTTTTATGTATTTGCGGGAGATGCGACAGAAAAGAGACAACGCCAGCGTGAGGTTCTTCGAACTATTAATCAGGAGCACTTAAGGCGTCTTGCCATGATAGAAGGGCTTACGCTTGATTTTGATTCGGTTTTTTATGCGGATTTGGATAAAAACCAGATACAGGCATACAGGATAAGCAGTCGTTTTAACCTGAAGTTTCAAAATGAATACCAGACGTGCGAGTATGACGGTTTTGATTCCGAATATCTGGATACATGGGTTTTTCCGGAAGACAGGGAAAAGGTTGCAAGGGCGGCTACGCCTGCGTATATTCGTGAAAGACTGGCACAAAACAAAAATTTTCATGTCAATTACCGGATAATCAATCACGATAAGATAGAGTACCTGCAGCTTTGCATCATCAATGTGAGCAGCAGCGAGCGCGTCTCCCAGATTATTCTGGGATATCGCAGTATTGACGATGATATACGGCATGAGTTGGAACAGAATGAGATTTTGTGCGAAGCATTAGAACAGTTGAAGTCTGCCAATATTGCCAAAAACACATTTCTTTCCAACATGTCGCATGACATCCGGACCCCGATGAACGCCATTGTCGGATTTACGGCGCTTGCCCAGAAGCACAGCAGCGATATGGATAAGGTGAAGGGCTATCTGGATATGATTGAAGCCTCCGGCAGCCAGTTACTGAGGCTGTTAAATGATGTGCTGGAAATATCGAGAATGGAAGCCGGAGCAGTTTATGTTGAGGAAGAGGAAAACAATTTGTTAGAGATTGCACAGGAGGTACAGAGAGCTGTGCTTTCACGTGCTACGGCGAAGGACATCGAATTTTCACTGGACATTTCGGGGCTGAAGCATAAATATGTCTATACAGACGCACAGAAGCTGAAGCAGATTCTTGTGAGACTGTCCAGAAATGCCATCAAGTACACGGAAGCGGGCGGCAGGGTCGAGGTCAGGGTTACAGAGCTGAGAGAACTGTCCAATGGGCTGACCGCTTATCAGTTTATGGTAAAGGACAATGGCATCGGAATCAGCGAAAGCTTTATGGCGCATATATACGAGCCTTTTGAACGGCAGCGGAATACAACGATGAGCGGGATATACGGCACAGGGCTGGGGTTGACAATTATAAAGAATCTGGTTGATATGATGGGCGGAACCATAGAGGTAGAGAGTGTTGAGGGGAAGGGAAGCTGTTTTACGGTTTCGTTTCATTTCCGTATCAAGGAAGGAGAGCCTTCATGCGTCCGGGAAGATACGACGCCGGTACAGATGAAAGAACAGCAAAAGCTACTTCTGGTTGAAGACAATGAGATTAATCTTGAAATAGAGGTCGAACTGCTTCAGGATGCGGGCTTTTTGGTTGATACTGCCGTAAACGGCGAGATTGCAGTCGAGAAGGTAAAAAATGCAAAGCCCGGGGAATATGCCTTGATTCTGATGGATATTCAGATGCCGGTTATGGATGGGTATCATGCGGCAAGAGCAATAAGAGCGTTGCAGAATCCGGATTTGGCAAATATACCCATTGCCGCCCTTTCGGCAAATGCTTTTGATGAAGACCGGAGGATGTCGAGAGAATGCGGTATGAACGAACATCTGGCAAAGCCTGTCAATATGCCGCAATTGTTGAAATTTATTGAAAGTGTAACAGAAGGGAAGAAAGTTTGTTAAACCGTCGTCTAGGTATTGTTTATTTGTTGATGAAAAGGAAAACCGTGACGGCCTCCGAACTGGCAAAACGCTACGAAGTGTCGGTGCGGACGATTTACCGTGACATAGAAGCTCTCAGTATGATTGGCATTCCGGTGTATGCCCAAAAGGGAAGAAAGGGCGGCATCAGTCTGACGGAGCAGTTTGTGCTGGACCGGATGCTGGTGACGGAGGAGGAACAAAAGCAGATTCTGGCAGCGTTAAAGGGTCTGGATGAAGTGGGTGTGAGGACAGAACAGGGCACCTTTCATAAGCTGGGGGATTTTTTTAAGGTACAGCCGCCCAATTGGATAGCTGTCGATTTTTCCGACTGGAGTGATAAGAGGCAGGAGCTGTTTGAGGACGTCAAGCGTGCTATTCTGGAGACAAAAGTGATTTGCTTTGACTATTATGGACAGAATGGAACCATGACGCGGAGAATCGTGGAGCCGGTGCAGCTTTTGTTTAAAGAGTATACATGGTATCTTCGCGCCTTCTGCAGGAGCAGGAAAGCAATGCGGCTTTTTAAGCTTTTGCGGATGAAAAGAATGGAATTGCTGCCGGAGATTTTTACACCTGAACCGGATGCCTATACGGAGGAAGCGGAGCCATATAGGGAGTCAAAAGGTGAAGAAGCTGCTGCGGCTGCAAGTGACAAGGATGTCATGTCGAAAGAGGAAAAGCTGGAGATTCATATTGCCCAATCGGAGGCTTACCGTATATATGACCGTTTTGATGAGGAGGAAATCACGGTTTTGGAGGACGGCAGTTTTCTGATAAAGATTGACTGGATACAGAACGACTGGCTGTGGGGACTGATTCTTTCTTTTGGCAGCGCAGCAGAAGTAATTGCGCCGAAAGAGGCGCATGAGGAGATGCAGAGGAGAATCAGGGAGATGGCGGTAGTTTATGGAGTTTTGTGAAGTAAATATGACAATCCGGTGTCAGATTAAGAGTGTTATACTAATCCTATAGCGAAAAAAAGCGGTACATTTATTGTATCAGAAGGATGGAGGAACAGACATGATTGAGATACCGGAAAGTCTGGTGCTGGCAGAGCAATTAAACAGGACAGTAAGAGGCAGGCAGATTGCTTTTGTTGAGACAGAACACACAGAGCACAAATTTGCATGGTATGAAGGAAACCCGCAGGAGTATGATGAAAAAATGTCAGGTCATAAGGTGGGAAACAGTACCGGCATCGGCAGTATGGTGGAAATAGAGACAGGAGAGTATTCTTTTGTGGCAGGGGATGGCACAAATCTTCGTTATTATGCAGCCGGTGAAAAGCTGCCGGAGAGGTACCAGACTAGAATTGTTTTTGATGACGAAAGCTCATTAATCTGCACGGTGCAGATGTATGGCTCTTTGTTTCTGATTCTGCCAAAGGAGTATGAAAATCCCTACTATTGTGTTGCAAAAGAAAAGCCGATGCCGGGAACGGCGGCGTTTGACTATCCATATTTTTGCTCGTTGGCGCAGGGATTGAGTGGTAAAATGTCCGCAAAGGCATTTCTGGCGACACAGCAGCGCATCCCGGGGCTGGGAAACGGCGTGCTGCAGGATATTTTGCTGGAGTCGGGGATTCATCCGAAGAGAAAGCTTGAAACACTGAAAGAAGAGAATTTTAAGCATCTCTATGAAACGATATTGCGCCTGCTGCGGGAGATGACCGAGGCGGGAGGACGTGATACGGAAAAAAATCTGTTTGGTAAAGCGGGTGGCTATGAGACAAAGCTGAGCAGGAAAAATTTAGGTTACTGTCCCCATTGCGGCAGTCCTGTTCAGAAGATGGCATATCTGGGCGGAACGGTGTATTTTTGTTCTTGCTGTCAGCCGCTTATCTGAAGCATTATGTGGTCCGTTCCTGTCGTTTCTGCATATTGGACCAGTTTATAAATCCGTAAATGTCATTTAGCAAAAACATAATAAAGCAGATGACAACGGATAAATTTGACGTATTGAAAAGTGCCGCCAATACCCATAGCACAATCAGGACGAGGTCATTGGCGGCATAGGCAAGGGCAAAAACAGCGCTTCTGCGAAACGTCAGATAAACCGCCAGAAAACTGGTGGTGACAGATATGGTGCCAAGTATCAGGTTTTCAGTATGAAAAGCTGCCAGAATATAATAAAACACAACAGTGACAATAACTGCCAGTACCATCATAAAACAGATTTCTTTCTTTTTCAGGCGGTTGACTTTTACCTCCGCCTTATTTCCGTTGTATGGATTTTTTATCCATGAAACCAAGGCAAAAACAGCCATGGGAGCTGTCATTCCCAAGTATGTTATCATCTCTCCATAATAGGAAGCCCGAAAAGAGATAATGCCGTATAATATACTGAAAATAATCATAAGAAACTGCCCGAAGGGATTGCCCTTTGCATTGAAAAGCAAGGAAGTTGCCCCTATTAGGGATGCAGCCAGCGTTAAAAAATTTTCTTTGTCAAAAAGAAAAAAGGATATGAGAATAAATGTAACAGATACACACCACAATGTAATTTCTCTTTTTGTAAAGTAATGATATGAACATTTCAACTTTTTCGATATCATGAAAACCTCCTAATATGAAAATAAGCACTCGCATACACATCTTCAAAGACCTAACGATGTGTGGCGAATGCTCTTGTACATTCCTACCCGGTGGCAGATTCATTATTTACTTTTTTCCCTACTTTTCGGAAAGTGTTCCCATTGCTTCAAACTTGAATTTATCCTTTTCTTTTCAGTAATAATTTGATGCCTAATAGAAAAACAAAACCGCCAAGCAGTATGAAGAACGACCATATATAATTCCAACAGATTGAAGTTATATCAAACATCCACAATAATAGATTATTCCAAAACTCCAAGCCAACGGCAATAGCAAATAAATCAAACAGCAAATAGGCACCACCAAACAAATATATCCACCTCCACCAGTAGTTGTCCTTCTTGTTTTTTACAAAGGTAACAACTCCCAGAATGCAAAGTACGGCTAATATTCCCATGAGTGCAAAATAGAATAGGCCTTTATTTTCTAATATCCCAATCCAAAATGCGGCGTAAGAATTTCTATCTATTAGACCCCATATCCTGTGCAAATGAAACAAGCCAAAAGCAATAAAGAACCAAGGCTCCCATGCAAACACTCTCCGTCCCATCGTGCGTTTCCTTTCAAATCCCGATTGTGATTTGATGATTTTTAAGGGAAATATTAGCTGTTATATTTTTTTATTAAAATCTCCGCTAACCCTTAAAAACACTAAATTTATAGCAGGTGAGCTTTCCCTTATATTTTCCCTTACGTTATATCTTCTTATAGGGCATCACAAATCCTGATAAGGGAAAAAATGAGGGAAACAAAATCATATAAAACATTATAACACAAAACATACGGGAATTGGTAAACTGATTGAAATGCTTTCAAAAAACAATGAAAAGAGGACAGATAAAATGAATGTGATTTACGCAACATATAATATCCATCATAACAGCATTGATGTATACACTTATGCAGGTTACTTTTTGCGGATAGACTGCAATATAGCAGAAGAAGGATTGAAAACCACTCCCTGATCGGAATGTGCCTTAAATGCTCTGGCAATAGACGAGCCGCTTGAATACGCAAGACTTTATCTTGATGGCAATATGCAGATGTGGGTAGATGCAGAAGATTCTCTGGAAATTTGGTGGGAAAAATTTTTGAAATAATTGCTTCTTTAAACAAACTATGACATAATGGTGTCATAGTTTGTTTGTTATACTGGGACAGAAAGGAGAAATGATGAAGATTGACCGACTTATAAGCATTGTTGTTTATTTATTAAATCATGGTCGGACATCAGCACAGAAATTGGCAGAAGAATTTGAAGTTTCTTCCAGAACGATTATGCGGGATTTGGAATCGCTGAATCAGGCAGGTATCCCGATTCAATCTTTTTACGGCGTAGAAGGCGGCTACCAGATTATGGACAGTTTTGTTTTAGAAAAACAGGTTGCAACAAATCACGAATATGATTGGATTGTCACTGCTCTGGAAGGAATGGCAAGCGCATATGCAAGCAAAAGTCTAAAACAGGCACTGGAAAAAGTGCAGAGTATAAGCCATACAAGGGACACTGCTGTTTCCGTAGACTTGAGTGTCGCAAGTGAAGACAACAAAACGAATAAACAATTAATGCTGTTAGAAGATGCAATCGAGGAAAAACGCGTTGTTCGGTTTTCTTATACAAATAGTCATGATGAAGTAAAAGATATTCAGGTAGAACCAGTTTGTCTACAATATAAGTGGTATAACTGGTATCTGATTGGATATTATGAAAAATATCAGGACTATTGTATGTTTAAATTAGTTCGTATGGATAATTTGCGAGCCACACAGATAAAATTTACAAAATCTCATAATCTTTCAGATATTAAAATAAAAGATAGCAATAATGATATTGTACATGTCAAATTATACGGAAAGGCAGTCATAAAAACAAAATGCAGGGAATATTTAAATGGACGGATTACGCAGGAATTTGAAAATGGGGATTTTGAGTTTTCTTTTTCTGTACCGGAACATGAGACATTTTGGTATGGGGTGATTCTTTCCTTTGGAAATAAGGCTAAGATAATCGAACCGCAGGAAATAAAAGAACGCATTATAAAAACCTGCAAAGAAATACAAATGGAATATGGGGAATAAAGATGAAATTATATCCGAAAGATGAGGCAAGACGTATGCTGTGCCGATATCACAATTTGGATGGTGCGGAAGCATTATGCGGAAAAAAGGGTGTCGAAAAAATCATGCAGCGGATACACAGTATCCAGTATGATCCTTTGAATGTTGTAGCAAGAAATGCAGATTTGGTATTACAGGCAAGAGTGAAAGATTACAGTGAATCAGTTCTTTACAATCTACTATACAATGAACATAAATTAATTGACGGATTCGATAAAGAAATGTGTATTTATGATGCTAAAGATTTTGCCCGCTTTCAGTTTGTGCGAAATGAATATGAGAAACATGCACTGCCTACCTTGAAATACCGCAACCAGACAGGCGTACTGAACATATTGGACGATGTCAGAGATTTTGTGGAAAAACATGGTAAGACAGGTACAAAAGACATTTCAATCGGAGAAGTGCGGGAAAGCCGATGGGGACATAAAAAACTATCAAGCGCTGCTTTGGATTATCTATTTAACACTGGCGTCCTTACTGTAACCGACAAAAGGGGAACACAGAAGTATTTTGATTTGACAGAACGTGTGATTGACAGTGAAAACCTTTCCTGTAACCCGAATATGACTGTAGAAGAATTTCTGGAGTGGTATGTCGAGAGACGAATCCAAAGTGTCGGCTTTCTGTGGAACAAGTCAGGCGGAGCATGGCAGGGACGCTTTTTAAGTGAAAATAAACTCCGCAGTTCTACACTTCAGATGCTTATCGAAAAAAACAGGATTGAAGAAATACAGATAGAGGGAATCAAAGAGTCTTTTTATATTTCAAAAAAATATAAGAAATATATGAAGAATCGAGCAACAAACAACTATGTAAGATTCATCGCCCCTCTTGATAACATTATGTGGGACAGACAGATGTTGGAAATGTTGTTTGGTTTTACATACAGCTGGGAAGTGTATACTCCTGTTAAAAAAAGAAAGTATGGCTATTATGTATTGCCTGTGTTATATAATGGTCAATTTATTGCCAGATTCGAAGCAGAACCGATTCGCAAGGCAGAAGAATTTATTATTAAAAACTGGTGGTGGGAATCGAAAGTTGAACCAAATGTTGAAATAAGAGAAATGATTGTAAACGAAATAGTGCGTTTTACAGAATTTCTTCAGATTGATAATTCACCAAAGAATACTATAAAGTTAGGAGTGTAGCAAAATGAAAGAAATCAGACGATATGACATTAATGAAGATTGGGCACATTCAGGAATTATTCAAGCGGGAGACTATTGCTTTATAAATTACTGTGCCCGCAATATAGGCAGTACTATTGAAGAACAAATTGACGGTGCCTTTGATGAAATGGAAGAACGGCTGGCATTAGTGGGATTGACACTTGAAAATGTCGTACAGATGAATTGCCTGTTTAAAAATATCTGGGATATTCCGGTAATGGAAAAGGTAATTAAGAGAAGATTTAATGGCAAATATCCCGTACGCAAGTCATTTCAGACTGAATTTGCCGATCCGGGTAATTTGTTCTTCCAAGTGGATGCTATAGCCTACTCAACAATAAATTCTTAGATAAATAAGCTTCTGTATACTCAATTTTTTAGGTTAGATAGGGCGGGAAAATTATCTCGCCCCTCCGTCCCTGCTTTTTGAAGTCTGTTTCGTTTGTATGTCCGTTTTTCCTCTTTGATGATTTTGTATCCGCTTATATACGCTTTCTTTTTCCTGTCTCCCTGTATTTTCTCCATATTTTTCTTCCCATCTCTCCGCTTTGTCCCGATATTCAGCATTAGCTGTTTTAGAAACGGCAAAGGTTTTGTAAAAATCATGTACGTTCTGAAATCCATACCGTTTGACTATCCCCGACAGACCGACTATCAGAAGGTCTATTTCCTCGTTCTTGCGGTCAATCCTGCTTTGCAGTTCCCATTTCTTCGTCAGCTTCGCAAATCCTTTCAGGCTGTCACGCTCAATCTCCAAACTGTTGCGTTCCATCTCTGCGTTAAAGATAATCCCGTTTTGGCGGTTTAGTTCCTTATATCACTTCGTTTTATCAGCTAGATGATGAAGCAAAAAAGGAAATAGTGGAAACGATACAGTTCAAGTTACAGTACCACAAAGATAAAGAACGGGCAGAACAGGTAAAGCAAATAAAAGGTTGGTAAAAAG
>CAMWUP010000045.1 GCA_947177465.1 uncultured Lachnospiraceae bacterium | reverse complement strand
GTTATCAGTTCGTTATGCTCTAAGTCTTTTGACGCGCTCAATGCGGGAGCGGTCGTCTTTGTTTCGCACCCCTCGGTGTCCAGCCGCGCACAGCTGGAAGATTTTGTAAAGAATGAGCTTTTGGTAAAAATTAAAATTGCATCTACTGCCCGAATCAGCAATATTAAGAAAATGGTAATGGCCCATGAGGATCAGAGGCTTGCCGCCGGAAAAGAGAAGAATCTGATTGTGGCAATCGGCGCTTCCACAGGCGGCACAGAAGCGATTCTGGCAGTGGTAAAGGAATTCGGCACGGATATTCCGGGTATTGTGGTGGTACAGCATATGCCGCCCGGTTTTACGGAAATGTATGCCAAGCGTCTGAATGATCAGTGCCGGATTCGGGTCAAGGAGGCGCAGACCGGAGACAGGGTGATGCCGGGCAGTATGCTGATTGCCCCGGGGGGCGATATGCATATGCAGCTTGTCAAGGTAAACGGCGTCTATCAGGTAGAGTGTAAGCGGGGTCCCAAGGTAAACGGGCACTGTCCTTCTGTTGAAGTACTGTTTGAGTCTGTTGCGAAAGTGGCAGGCGCCAATGCGGTAGGTATTATATTGACCGGCATGGGCGGCGACGGTGCAAAGGGGCTGCTGTCTATGAGAAAGGCAGGAGCGAGGACCATCGGCCAGGATGAGTCAACCTGCGTGGTTTATGGTATGCCAAAGGTCGCTTATGATCTGGGAGCGGTTGAGTATCAGGAAAAGTTGTCCGATATTCCTAACAGGACATATGCATTATTAAATAAAATGTAAAGGAGAGAAAGCATGAAGATACTGTTGGCAGAAGACGATTTTGTAACAAGGAAGTTTATGGTGAATTTCCTGTCAAAATACGGGGAATGTGATGTGACCGTAGACGGCATGGAAGCAGTGGACGCGTTTATGATGGCGTTAGAGGATGGAGAACCCTATGATTTGGTTTGTCTTGACATTATGATGCCGGTAATGGACGGTTATCAGTCCCTTGTAGGTATCCGTAATCTGGAGAAGGAAAGAAATGTACCTGCAGACAAAGCGGTAAAGGTGATTATGACCACTGCGCTGAATGACGAGAAGAATGTTAAGATGGCATTTGAATTAGGCTGTACCGTATATTCCGGAAAGCCTATTGACCAGGACAGATTTGAGCAGGCATTAAAAAAGCTTGAATTGATTTAATAAAGAATACATCAGAATAGGCAGAAAGGAGTAGGATATGGCTGAGGAATTTAACACAGAAGGCATGTTAGATATGTATCTGTTTGAAAACGAGCAGTTGCTCGAACAGCTTCAGGACAGAGTTTTGGAGCAAAAAGATGCGGAATGCTTTGACGAAGACAGCATAAATGAAATATTCAGAACCATGCATACCATTAAGGGATCCTCCGGTATCATGATGTTTGATAATATAACGGCTGTTTCCCATAAGCTGGAAGATGTCTTCTTCTATTTGAGAGAATCCCACCCTGAAAACGTACCGCACCTGGATTTGGTGGAGCATGTGCTGGAAGTAGCGGATTTTATCTCAAATGAAATGGATAAGATTCGCAGCGGCAGTCCGGTAGACGGTGATGCCAGCGAGATTATCGCAAGGCTTGACAAGTTTTTGAACATGCTGAAAAACGGCATTAAGCAGGAGGGTACAGAGCCGCCCCCTGAAAACGTGCATGAGGAGCCGAAGCAGTTTTATATCGCGCCTGTGGCGACAAGTGCCAGCCGCTTTTATAAGATTTACCTTACCTTCTTTCCGGAAACGGAAATGGCGAATGTGCATGCCTACAAAACAGTGTATGCACTGAAGGAAATCGCGGAGGATTTGCTTTATTCTCCGGATGATATCATCGCGGACGAGGGAAGCGCGGAGCAGATTTTAAAAGAGGGCTTCCGCATCTTACTGCAGGCGCAGTGTGACGAGCAGGAAATCCGTGATATCATCGGCGTAGGCTATGACATCAAAAATGTAGATATTTTTGAATGTAAAGCAGAGGAATTCCTGCAGGGTTTTGACTTTGGCGAGCAGGGCGTACAGATTGATTTGGAATCCAGTGTGGAGGAAATTGAAAACAAGGCGCAGGCAGAGAAGAAGCAGGAAGAGTCGGGAGAAAAAGAAGAAAAAGAACCCGCCAAGCCGAAGATTGCACCCGGCGATTTCGTTATCAAGTCTAAGGAACCGGGCAAACATAAGACATTGGCGAAGGACAAAAATAAGGGTGAAAAAGCATCCTTTATCAGTGTCAATGTAAGTAAGATGGATCAGTTGATGGAACTGATTGGCGAATTGGTTATTTCGGAGTCGGTTGTTTTGCAGAGCCCTGATTTGAAGGTACCCGGGTTAAACCTCAATAACTTCAATAAGGCGGCGTCGCAGCTTGCAAAGATTTCCACTGATTTGCAGAATGTAATTATGTCCATGCGAATGGTTTCTTTGACGAATACCTTCCAGAAGATGAACAGAATCGTTTTCGATGTATCGAGAAAGCTGGGCAAGGATATTGAATTTGAAATGGTGGGCGAGCATACCGAGGTGGATAAAAATATCATCGAGCATATCTCGGATCCGCTTATGCATTTGGTTCGAAATGCCGTGGACCATGGTATTGAGACCAATGAAGAGCGTGCAGAGAGCGGGAAGCCGGATAAGGGTAAGGTGATTCTTTCGGCAAGAACCGAGGCAGGCAAGGTATGGATTAGCGTGGAGGACAACGGAAAAGGTCTTGACAGAGACAAAATCCTTGCAAAGGCGCGCAAGCAGGGACTGCTTGACGACAGCAAATCCGATGCTTCCTACACGGACAAAGAAGTGTTCCAGTTCATTACACTGCCGGGCTTTTCTACAAACGAGCAGGTTACGGAATATTCGGGACGTGGCGTAGGCATGGATGTGGTAGTGCAGAATCTTCAGGCAATCGGCGGCACGCTGGACATTGAAAGCACGGCGGGCTTCGGCAGTGTCATGAGCTTAAAGATTCCGCTGACACTGGCAATCATCAATGGTATCGTGTTAGAAACCGGCAATTCTTCCTTTGTCATGGAAACCGGTGCGATTAAGGAATTTGTCAGTGTCAAAGAAAATATGATGATTCGGGAGCCGAATGGCGATGAGTACGTTATGATTCGCGGTGAATGTTTCCCTGTGCGCAGGCTTGGAAAGTGGTATGGCATGAGCGCATACAAAGAATCTGTTGAGGACGGCATGATGCTGATTCTCGAAGTGGAGGACAAGAAAGTCTGCCTGTTTGTTGATAAGCTGGTCGGAGAACAGGAGATTGTTGTGAAGCCGATTCCTTCCTATATCAAGAAAGTAAAAGGTTTATCCGGCTGTACGCAGCTTGGGGATGGCAGCATTGCGCTGATTTTGGACGCGGCCGGATTGTTGGAATAAAATAATCAGAAAGGAATAGGACATTTATGAGTGAAACCAGCGAATTGAAGGCACGGACAGAAGAAGGTCAGGCCGTTCCCAATGAGCGTGACGAGCAAAAAGGAAAATATATGACCTTTAAGTCCGGAAACGAGTACTACGGGTTGAAAATCCAGTATGTAAAAGAAATCATTCAGTTTCAGGCGATTACAGCTATTCCTGAAACAGAGACCTATATCAAAGGACTTATCAATCTGCGCGGCAAGGTGATTCCGGTTATTGACGTCCGGCTGCGGTTTAAGCAGGAGCCGATTGAGTATGACGACAGAACCTGTATCATGGTTGTCAACGTAAAGTCTACAACGGTTGGGCTGATTGTAGAAAAAATTGCAGAAGTAGTTGAAATCAAAGAAGAAAATATTTTGCCTCCGCCGTCCATCGGGCGCATGGAAAAGGGACAGAACAAATATGTTTACGGTATCGGCAAGGTAGGAGATTCTGTGAAGCTGCTTTTGGATCCTGACAAACTGCTGAACGACGAAGATTTATCGGCAGCAGAGCAGTCGGATGATGTGATTTTGGAAGAGGAATGATAGTTAAAAATAAGAAGGAGAGGTAAAAAATAATGAAAGACATGAAAATGAAAACAAAAATGATTATCGGCTTTGTGATTCCCACGATATTTATTATTATCAATGTGCTGCTTGCAATGAGCGCAATTCGGGATATCAGCAACAAGGTAGACGAACTGCAGAATGAGCAGCTTGAAACCATTAAGATAAAAATGGAAGAAATCGGCGCGGATGAGGAGAAAGCGTCTATTATAGCAGAGGCTATTGAAGAAGAGCAGGTTGCCGGCATAGTAACAATACAGAGACTGGCAAACAATTCCAATTTGTTTAGCATTGGTCTGGTAGTGCTTTCCGTTTTGATAACTGTAGTTCTTTCCACGAACTTAATCAAGGCAATCAACAAGTCGGTTTCGCAGTTATCCAGGGCAGCAAAGGAAATTGCGTCAGGCCGTGTAGATGTTGAAATGGTAAAATACCACAACGACGAGTTTGGCGAGCTGGTAGACGAATATATGCAGGTAATTAACAACATGAAATATCAGGCAGGTATTGCAGAAGAGGTGGCAAACGGCAACCTTACCGTTCAGGTTAATGTGAAGTCCAGCGAGGATGTACTGACAGGTGCGTTGAAGAAGCTGGTTGATGATAACTTGAATGCACTGTCCAATATCAGTGATGCAGGCTCACAGGTTACCATCAGTTCTTCACAGGTAGCAAGTGCAAGTCAGGCGCTGGCACAGGGTTCTACAGAGCAGGCAAGTGCAATCGAAGAGATTACGGCATCTATCGATGAGATAGCAGAAAAGACCAAGAGAAATGCAGAAGAAGCAAATGAAGCTGCCGGTCTTGTAGTTCGGGCAATCGAAGATGTAAAGCATGGCAATGCGCAGATGCATGACATGATGACTGCTATGCAGGAGATTAACAAGTCTTCTGAGAGCATTTCCAAGATTATCAAGACAATTGATGATATCGCATTCCAGACCAATATCCTTGCACTGAACGCTGCAGTTGAGGCGGCAAGGGCAGGCGAGGCAGGAAAGGGCTTTGCGGTTGTAGCAGAAGAAGTAAGAAGTCTGGCTGCAAAGAGTGCATCGGCTGCGGCTGAGACGGCAGAATTGATTGAAGATTCTATCAACAAGGTAAATTCCGGTTCCAAGATTGCAGACGATACGGCGAAGGCGTTAGAGGCAATTACCAATGTGGTACAGCAGAGCGAGGTTATCATCAATGGCATCGCAGAGTCTTCCAATTATCAGGCAACGGCAGTGGCACAGATAGAGCAGGCTATTACACAGGTATCTCAGGTAGTACAGACCAACTCTGCTACCAGCGAGCAGTGTGCTGCAGCAAGTGAAGAGCTTTCCAATCAGGCGTCCAGAATGAGAGAAATGCTTTCTATCTACAACCTGGGCAATGGAAGCACCGGTTCTTTCAGAAGCTCTGCTTCAGCTTCCACGGCAGATATGAATGAGCAGGTAATCTCCCTTGGAGACAGCTTTGGCAAATATTAATCATCAGTCATCAAAAACGGGATGGCGGCTAGTAAGCCGACGTCCCGTTTTTTATCATGTTTAAGATATTTTTCCGCAGTAAATCGGCACAGTCATGACAGCTTGAGAAAGGCAAGCAGGATGAGGATGAGACCGCCAAGCCATGAAATATTGAAGGACAGTCTGCCGGCAGCCCGGTTTCCAAGAGCGGTGCCGCAGATAACAGCGATGGCTTCTGTAAAAAAGGAACATAAAAAAACAGCAAATCCATTTACCTCACCAAATGCGGCGCCGAGACCGGCTGCCAGACCATCTAAGGACAGGGCGATGGCAAGAGAGACAGCCTCTTTCGGGGAAATGGTCTTTGAGTGGTCGGTATCCGCACATTCAGGATTGGCGTAAAGGCTTAGGACAAAACGAAAATTGCAGAAGGAAAACTTTATATTGCTGCTTATGGCGCCATACTTCTGAATCAGAGATTTGGTGATGCCGTCCAGAAGCTTTGTCAGGCCCAAAAGAAAGAGCAGGATAAAGCAGATGGCAGTAGTCGCCTGTCTGGGAATAAAGCCTTTCAAAAAGGCGCCGATAAGCAGCGCGGCGCCAATGCTTAAGCTGCATATGGCATCCATCACGAGGACGGAGATGAGAGGGATTTTTATTTTACAGGCTCCATAAGAGAAACCCGCTACAAATGCGTCCAGAGAAAGCGCGAGGGCGATAAAAATCGCCTCACAGAATAAGATTGTGGTATGCAAGGTAATCTCGCCTTTTGGGGTTTTACTGCATAATATTCCGCGAAAGGAGATTTTGTTCTACATGGTTGTTCATTTGTAAGGAGGCGGGTTGGCAGACTTTACTTATTTCTGATTACAGTTGACAACTTAACATTTTTTGATATAATCAAACATATAACATATGTGGAAATCTATAGAGCTGATTCAGTCAGCGGTCAAGGCATCTCGCCAACATTTTCACAGACACTACAATTTAATGTTGGCAGGGTGAAAACAATACCGGAGGTGAGACAGGGTTATATGTCATTGGCAGAACGTTTTTATTGTGAACGCAAAGAAAATACCATTGAGAATATTTTAGAACTTTTGGAGGATTATGGAGAGATTCCTAAAGAACTGAAAGAGCGTCTTAACAGTATAGAAGATATTGGCATATTGAAACAATATCTTAAGCTGGCTGCCAGATCAGGGAGTATTGCGGAGTTTCAGACGACTATTTCAGAATAAAAAAAGCAGCGAAAGGCAGGGTGTATCTATGAGAATCAGACCTTACAGGGAGCGGGATATTTCTTGTATTAAGGAATGGATTACCTCTGAGCGAGTGCACGACATGTGGTGTGCACACAGACTTCCTTATCCATGGAATGAAGAGGTATTTTTACAAAAACTCAAAGAGGAAGAAAGAGAGTGGGACCAAAGTGCATTTACTGCGGTAGGAGAAGATGGAAGGCTGCTGGGCTTTTTTTGTATCAGCTACCGGCAGGAGGATAACAGTGCGTTTATGAGTCAGATTATTGTGAACGAGGAGGAGCGTGGCAGAGGCTATGGCAGTCAGATGATGGAGCAGGCGCTTTGTTATGCCTTTACTATATGGCATGTTGACGCTGTGAGGCTGGCGGTCTTTGAAAGCAATGCCCCTGCCCGTGCTCTTTACGCCAAAATGGGATTTCAAGAGGAGGAGTATGTGCCGGAAGCGCTTTCTCATGGGGAAGAAAAGTGGGGAAGATATTTTTTGTGCGTAAGGCGGACATAGAAAAGTAAAAAGGGTATAACTGCGGTTATGGGGAAATGAAGAGCGGAACGGCAGGCGGGAAGAGGGTAAAAGCAAAGATAGCGGCGGCAAGCAGAGAGGTGCAGAGCACAGTGAGAAGCCGGTGTTTTTCTGCCTGACCTGTACGGATTAGATGACCTGCGTGTAGAAATGTTGTCAGCACACAAAGGAAAAAGATGGCGATATCTGCGGCAGAAAAGTGCATCCCTAAGGCGCCTGTGTAGGTGTAGTAAAGCGTGGGAATCAGCAGGCATCCCAGAAGATTACCCCTGCAGAGTGCATAGCCAATATGGGGACAGTCTTCACGAAAACAGCGGGCAGCATAAGCGGTAAACAGCAGCGTAGGAAAGAACAGCAGCTTAATATGCTCCCAGACGGCTTCGTTTATGGGAGTGATTAATCCAACGAGTATGTTTTTTCCTGTCCATTCATACAAAAAATGGGCGAGGGTTCCGGCTATGGCAACAAACAGAATTCCGGTGACAATACATTTAGATAATGGTTTTTTCATAATTTCCTCATTTCTGTGCATGTTTTCCGGCGCAAAGCCATATGGCTTACGGATTTTGCAGCAAGTCGAATCATAGTGATTAGTATATGCAGCGCCTGCGATTTAATGCTGCTGTCATTGAAAAAATATAAGAAACGCTGATGAAAGCGCTTGTTTTGTGCGGACAAGCCGGTATGAAAGGCAGGATTTATGATGAAATTGTATGGAATAAACGATATGGCAAGGGCAGACTGCGGGGGCTGTGAGGGCTGCTCTGCGTGCTGCAGAGGGATGGGAGATACAATTGTCCTGGACCCGCTGGATATTTATCGTCTGACAAAGCGGCTGGGCAGGCCGTTTGAAGCATTGCTGGAGAATGATATCGGTCTGCATGTGGAAGAGGGTATGATACTGCCGCATTTGCTGATGACGGAAGACAATGGGTATTGTGTATTTCTGAATGAGGAAGGACGCTGCTCCATTCATGAAGCGCGTCCGGGGCTGTGCAGAATATTTCCGCTGGGGCGCAGTTATGAGGCGGGAGATTTACGGTACTTCCTGTTGGAGGAATGTCCAAAGGATAGTAAGAGGAAGGTGAAAATCCACAAGTGGCTGGATACGCCCGAACTGGAGAAAAATCAGCGTTTTTTGACCATATGGCATGATTTCCGTAAAAAACTGCAGGAAGAGACGGCGGTGAAGCCGGAAAGCAGTAAAGAGATAAATCTTTATGTGTTGAAGCTGTTTTTTGTACAGCCATATGATACGGACACGGATTTTTACAGCCAGTTTGAAAAGAGGCATATGGAGGCGTGCGAGCAGTTGAAAAGATATGACGGCAGAGGAGGCGAAGCGGCTTTATGAGCAAAGCAATTTTGACAATCGATGACATTGCGTCTAAGAACACGCCTGCCATCGTGGATTATTTGTGTGAGAAGCATATAAAAGCAGTGCTGTTTGCGGTGGGAGAGAATGTGGAAAAGTATTATGACGAAGCGGTATATGCCCTGCGAAAGGGGATGCTTGTGGGAAACCACAGCTATTCCCACCCTTCCTTCAGCAAGCTTACTTTGGAAGAGGGGATTGCTGAAATCGAAAGGAATGATGAGGTGCTTACCAGGCTTTATGAAAATGCAGGTGTGGAGAGGGCGGTAAAGGTGTTCCGCTTTCCGTATGGGGATAAGGGCGGGGAAAACCAAAAAGCGCTGCAGTCATATTTGCGGGAGCATGGTTTCCAAAAGCTTGTTGATACGCAGATTACGTCACCGTGGTATGCGGAAAACAGACTGCATACAGATATCGATACCTTCTGGACCTTTGATTTTGGTGAGTGGCAGATAAGAGAGGGCTCTGCATTTACAGCGGCTTCTGTTTTTGACAGAATACATGATGAGAAGCCATCATATGGTGATGTTCTCCTGCGTGAGGGGAGTCATCATATTCTGCTGCTTCATGCACATGATGAGACAGAGAAGCAGCTTCCGGGATATTACAGACTCTTTCTGGAGCATCTGCTGGAATGTGGCGTGGAGTTTGAAGAGCCGCATTTTGAGCGGACAGACATGCAGAAGGAGCGTTTGCGGCAGGCTCTTGCGGAGCTGAAACGGTGGATAGGCGTACTATGCAGGCAGGCGGGTGAAAGCGAGGCATATGAGGAGCAGTTTTTTAGGGGATTGTGCGAGTCGGAAGGGCTTCTCAGGGAGTTTGCCTATTATCACGATACGCATGGATTTCTGTGCGAGAAAAAGGTGGCGGGATACAGTATTGCAGATATTATGGTATGGCAGGTGGACCATTTTAAGGCATATCTGGACAGAGGCGACGAATGTCTGCGCTATGACAGCGCGCGGCTTTTACTTGCGTCGTTTTCCATTATGATGGAAATGGAGAAGAATCCGGCTCCATATGTGGAAAAAATGAGGAGAGAAAGCGGTACGGACAGTCCGGAAGCTTTTTATTAAGAATAGGAAAAGCGTCCGGTAAATGGGATTATGGTCTGCGTGGGGCAGTGGAGCCACGCAGAATGAGCTCTGCCCTTAGGAGTGTCTTTCCGACAAAAATTTTTTGAAACAAGGCAGAAAGGGCGTAATAGCCGCCTTTTCCCAGCGCATTCCAGTCTGGGCTGATTGTGGTGAGAGGCGGCAGGGTAAGTGCCGATGAAGCGAAACCGCCAAAGCCGATGACGCTGAAATCTTTAGGGATGGAAAGCCCGATTTGGACACATTCCTGCATCACGGTGCGGGCAAGCGGGTCGCTGCCGCATATGACTGCAGTTGCGCCCGCCTTGATAAAGTGCTGCAGGTACGTGACAACATTTTCGGAGAAGGGCTCTGTACAGGCATAGAAGCTGTTTGGACTAAGCCGGTGGGGAAAGCAGCCGGCATCGTATGCCCTCCGCAGCCAGATGGCAGCAGGATTGCCGGAGTCGTTCAGAAAAGCAATTTTGCTATGGTTCAGGGATACAAGATGTGAAATGCCGATGTCAACGGCTTCAAACAAATCTGTGCCGACCTGACAGACATAAGGGTTGGCTGAATGACAGTTTCCCAAAAGTACGGTGGGAAAGACCGTGGAGGAAAGCTGCCGCATCCAGTCGTCTTCAGGAAAAACACCCACAAAAAAAGCACCGGAGAAGCCGTGCTTTAACATGTAAGCGTCGTAGGTAAGGGCAATTTTATGGGAAACCGGATAGGGAATTATTGTAACCTCTCTGCCGTCACAGGCGGCAGCCTGCTGAAAGCCTAAAATGATTTCAAAGCCAAATTGAACAGCGGGTTCATAGTTTGTTTTTTCTAAAAAAATGCATAAGCTTTTGTGACTGCTGTTTCTTGCACGTTTAGCGGCATACCCCATTTCAACGGCAGTATTGATGACGGTATGGCGAAGTTCTCCGCTGATGTCGGCTGCACCGTTTAACCCTTTGGAAACGGTACTGACGGAGACACCAAGCCGATTGGCGATGTCTTTGATTGTAGTCATATTTGCCTCCCTATGCCCCAATCTGTCTCGGCGGATTCGGAAGCAAATCCCCACAATCAAAAGCCCTGCAGGGGAAACCTGCAGGGCTTTCGATTGTGTAAAAGGGGAATTCTTCCGGAATTGCTAATTAGCATTCTTGACACTTCTGCCAAGACAAGATTATTTTACACTATTTCAAAA
>CAMWUP010000044.1 GCA_947177465.1 uncultured Lachnospiraceae bacterium | reverse complement strand
AGGGGAGTGAAGAAGCAGTTAGTAACGCAAGGCCAAATCAGGAAGATACAGAAGCAAATCATGCAGAAGAAAAACGGGAAGGTACGGAAGCAGTCGTTCATGCGGAAGTAAAACAGGAAGGTACGGAAGCAGCCGAGCATGCAGAAGTAAAACAGGAAGGCACGGAAGCAGCCGAGCATGCGGAAGAAAAACAGGGAGGCGCGGAAGCAGCCGAGCATGTGGAAATAAATCAGGGAGGCGCGGAAACAGCCGTTAATGTGGAGGTAAAGCAAGAAGGCACAGAAACGCTTTCTGGTGTAAAACCAGATGAGGAAGGTCTGGAAGCGGATGACAAGGAAAAACAAAAGGATGACGAAAGCAGTAATCTAAAAGAGACGGAGACTAACGGCAAGGAAGGGACTGCTGTTAAAAAAAGTCACAGGAAGGGGCGCATCGTTGCTGCGACCTTGGCGGTAGTTTTTATAATTACACTGGCGTTCATATATGGCAGAGGTGTTTACTATTATAAGAGGAACTTTTTTCCAAATGTGGAGATCAATGGAGTGAACTGCGGAAACCTGACTCTGCAGGAAGCGGCAGATAAAGTACAGAAATGGTATGCTGATAATTACAGTTTGAAGTTGCTTGACAGGGAGAGCGAAGCGCTTGCGGTAGTTTTGCCGCCGGATGTACAGATGATATTTCCTGTTGAGGAGGAATTGTCAAAGATTCTGGAAGGACAGGATGCATACAGATGGTTTATATATTTTTTTTCAGAAGAAGGTGACACCAGAGAAATTGCAATTTCACCGCAATATGATATGGCAAAATTGCAAAAACTATTAGAGCAGGAAGGACTATTTGATGTTTCTCGTGGCGAAGCGCCCCAGAATGCATATATCAGTGATTACCAAGACGAATTAAAACAATTTGTAATTATGCCTGAACAGGAAGGCACGGTGCTGGAACAGGAGATAACCATAGCATGTGCGGCAGAGGCTTTGGCAGGTATGCAGGATTCAATAAATTTATATGAAACCGGCTGTTTTCAAATAGCAGAAATTACTGCAGATGATGAACAGCTTAAGCAGAGGCTGGAAGCGTTGAATAGGGTGGCAGGAGCCTGTATTACCTATGACTGGAATGGCAGACAGGAGATATTGGATGGCGAACTGATTCATCAGTGGATGGTGCTTGATGGTGAGGAGATAATGCTTGATGAGGAACAGGTCGCTGCATATGTTGCCCAGATGGCAAAGGAATATGACACATATGGTAAAAAGCGGAAGTTTGTTACAACTTCTGGTTTGACGCTGACACTTCCAAGCGGAGCCTACGGGTGGAAAACGGATAGGAATGCAGAGACGGAAGCTTTGATAGAATTGATTCTGTCGGGTGCTGTCACAGAGAGGGAACCCATATATACCAACCAAGGCTGGGTGAAGGGAGAAGATGATATCGGTAATTCTTATGTAGAGATTAATCTGACAGACCAGCATTTGTATTTGTATATTGATGGGGAATTGATTTTAGAAACTGATTTTGTGTCAGGAAATGTAGCAGACGGCAATTCTACGCCGGCGGGCGTGTTTGGATTGACTTATAAGACGCAGAATGCCGTACTTCGCGGACCTGATTATGAAACGCCGGTCAATTACTGGATGCCCTTTAACGGAAATGTGGGTATGCACGATGCGACATGGAGAAGAAGTTTTGGGGGAGATATTTATCTGACAAATGGTTCACATGGATGTATTAATCTTCCACTGAAGATGGCGAAGACCATATATGGTTATATGTCCGCAGGTTTCCCTGTGATTTGTTACTATTATTGACAGGAAAGTACGAGGCTGTGAGGGATTTTTTATGAAAGGCGAAAAATTTCGGAATTACAGGCAGGCTGAAAAATGGATAAGAAAATATAGGATACAGCACAGACGGCATCGACAGATAATGCACAATGCCGCAGATATTCTGAGGTCTCCTAATTTCAAGAAGACAAAAACATATATCCAGCATGGTAATATGACAGTCAACAGCCACTGCATGGATGTGGCAAGATACAGCCTTGCCATTAGTGAAAAACTGGAAAAACTGGGAGTCAGATGCAAAAAAGATGAATTGGTGCGGGGTGCACTTTTACATGATTATTTTTTATACGACTGGCATAATGCCGGTAAACAGGGCAGGCTGCACGGTTTTTACCACCCGGGTATTGCACTTCACAATGCGATGAAGGAGTATAAGCTGACGCCAAGGGAGAAGGATATTATTAAAAAGCATATGTGGCCGCTGACTGTAGTACCGCCCATGTGCAGGGAAGCGTGGATTGTCACAACTGCGGATAAATGGTGTTCGCTTTTGGAAACCTTCCATATTCACAAAGGGCATGGCGCAAGCCGGACAGGTGAGGTAGGCTGAGTATGGGAAGCTTGCAGAAAAGGCTAGAGGAGTACGCAGGGTCCGATTATTATCCATATCACATGCCGGGACACAAGAGGCGGTTGTTTGGAAAAACACTGGCGACGGTTGCGGCATGGGATATTACAGAGATAGAGGGGTTTGATAATTTACATGAAGCGAGGGGAATTTTACACCGGCTGCAGTTGCGGGCTGCGGAGGTATATGGCGCTGAAGAGAGTTTTTTTCTGGTAAACGGCAGTACATCGGGGATTTTGAGTGCGGTGTCTGCAGCTCTGCCGAAAAGAGGAAAGCTGTTGATGGTGCGGGGCTGTCATAAGTCTGCATATCATGCAGCATATTTGAGAAGTCTGGAGATAAGTTATTTACTGCCGGGTATGCATCCGGAGTTTGGCTGTACGCTGGCGGCAACTGCAGCGCAGGTAGAGCGGGCGCTTGCAATGGAGCCGGATATTGGGGCAGTGTTGATTGTTTCGCCTACTTATGAAGGTCTGACAGCGGAAACAGCAGAAATTGCCGAGATTGTACACAGAAGAGGAATCCCCTTGATTGTGGATGAAGCGCATGGCGCGCATTTGGGTTTTCATGCAGGCTGGCAGCTAAACGCCTCCCGTCTGGGAGCGGATTTGGCAGTACAGAGCCTTCATAAAACATTGCCATCCATGACGCAGACAGCTATTTTGCATGTAAATGGCGAACTGATAAATCGTGGAAAGCTAAAAAGATTTTTGGAAATTTACCAGTCGAGCAGCCCATCTTATATTTTCATGGCAGGGATGGAGGAAGCCATTGAAATGACAGCCGCGGGTGCGGAAAAGCTTTTTGGAGATTTTGAAAAGAACTGGCATGAAATGCTGGAAAGGCTCAATAAATGTAAAGTACTCCATTTTCTTCAGGAAAAGAATATGGACAAAGGAAAGCTGGTGATAATGGACTGCAGCGGCAGATTGTCCGGAAGGCAGTTATATGATACATTGCTGAATCAATATCATTTACAGCTTGAAATGGCGGCAGGGAGATATGCGTTAGCGATGTTTACAATCGGGGATACTGTAGAAGGCTATGAGAGGCTTACAAAGGCGCTTTTGTCGATAGACGGTGAGTTAGACAGCGGGCGAGTGGCTCTTGCTGCCGCAGAGCCGAGCGGACGGCAGGAACAATGGATTTGTCTCATACAGCAATTTCCGCTTTATGAAGCATGGGACAAGGAAACGGAAAAGGTTCCGTTGGCGAAAGCGGCAGGAAGAGTGGCAGGCTGCTTTATTGTATTATATCCGCCAGATATTCCGGTTGTAGTACCAGGAGAAATTATCACAGAAGAAATATGCCACTATCTGCAGACATGTGTAAGGGATGGATTGACGGTACAGGGAATGGAAAAGCAAAACTGCCAGCTATATGTAGAAATTATAAAATAATATGGTCGGGGTATCCGCCAAGGAAGAGAGATGAGGTAAAATATGAGAAAGACAAAAATTATCTGTACAATAGGACCGGCATGTGACAGCGAAGAAAAACTGAAGGAGCTTATGCTCGCCGGTATGAATGTGGCGAGGTTCAATTTTTCGCACGGAACGCATAAGGAGCAGTTAGAAAAATATAATAGAGTTTTAAAGGCGAGAAAAGAGCTGAATCTGCCGGTGGCCACGCTTTTGGATACCAAAGGACCTGAAATCAGGCTGCGGGACTTTGAGGGTGGTAAAGCAGAGTTGAAGACGGGAGAGCTTTTCACATTGACCACGGATGAGATAATGGGAACAGCCAAAAGAGCTTCCATCAGTTATAAGAATCTAAAAAACGACATTAGCGTTGGAACCACGATTTTAATTGACGACGGGCTGATTGAGATGGTAGTGGAGGAGATTAAGGACAACGACATCATATGCCGTGTCATAAACGGCGGCTTTGTGTCCAACCACAAGGGAGTGAATGTACCGGGGGCGATTTTGTCCATGCCTTATATCAGCTCTGTAGATATGGAGGATATTGTATTCGGTATCGAACATGGCTTTGATTTTTTGGCAGCATCCTTTGCCCGCACCAAGGAGGATATACTTGAGGTAAAGAAGATATTAGATGAGCGCAAAAGCCGGATGAAAATCATAGCAAAGATAGAAAATATGCAGGGTATCAACAATCTGGAGGAGATTATTGAGGTTTCGGACGGTATCATGGTGGCACGTGGCGATATGGGGGTTGAGGTTGCCATGGAGGAGGTGCCGATTCTGCAAAAGAAGATGATTAAGATGGCAGTGGCAAAGGGCAAGCATGTCATTACGGCAACGCAGATGCTGGAATCCATGATAAAGAATCCTCGTCCGACAAGGGCGGAAACAACGGATATTGCCAATGCTATTTACGATGGCACGACGGCAATCATGCTTTCCGGAGAGAGCGCGGCAGGTCTGTATCCGGTAGAAGCGGTAAAGACTATGGCGCGGATAGCAGAGCGTACGGAGCAGGATATCGATTATCGTTCCCGTTTGCAGGAAAACCAGTGCACGGATACCAAGACGCCGGATATTACAACAGCCATTTCCTATGCAACCTGCAGCGTTGCGATGAATCTGAACGCTGCCGCCATCATTACCGTTACCATGTCCGGCTTTACCGCCAACATGATTGCGCGTTATAAGCCCGGCTGTCAGGTGATAGGCTGTGCAGTGGATGAAAAGGTATGCAGACAGCTTTATCTGCTTTGGGGCGTCAATCCGGTTATGATTAACAAGGAAGAGACAACAGATGAACTTTTTGAAGAGGCGGTGTTTAAGAGTAAGCAGGCGGGACTGATTAAGTCAGGTGACACTGTTGTCATCACGGCAGGGGTGCCTTTGGGGATTGCCGGCAATACCGATATGATTCATGTGGTCGAGGTAGCATAATAAAATGGGAAAGATAGTGTACCTGATGGGGAAAAGCTCCACAGGAAAGGATACTATTTACAAAAGACTTCTGACGAAAAATTGTTTTGAACTGGTAAAAATTATTCCGTATACAACAAGGCCAATACGGGTAAAAGAAAGAAACGGAAGGGAATATTTCTTTACTGATGATAAAGGTTTTGAGGCTTTGGAAAAGAGCGGCAGGGTGATTGAGTATCGGGAATATCAGACCCGTCATGGGTTATGGCGTTATTTTACGGTGGATGACGGGCAGATTGACTTGACGGAAAAAAATTATATCTGTATCGGGACACTGGAGTCATATGAAAGCATCAGGACATATTTCGGGGCGGAGAAAATGGTGCCGGTGCTGATTGAACTGGACGACGGTATCAGACTGCAGCGCGCTCTTGACAGAGAAAAAAAACAGCAGATTCCCAAATACGAGGAGATGTGCCGGCGATTTCTTGCAGATAGCGAAGATTTTGCAGAGGATAAAGTGAGACGGGCCGGTATTACAAAGCGTTTTCGGAATGATAATCTGGAACAATGTCTCGAGGAAATTAAAAAATATATTTCTGAAATGCTGTAATATGCCGATAAATAAGATAAGGAGGTAAGCGTATGGAAATTAAGGTCGGTCAAATGCAGCCGGTACAGCAGGTACAGCAGGCGCCGGAAACAAAGCCCACAGACGGCAGCTTTAAGTTTACGCTTGCCAGTCATGTAGAGGAAGCGGAGCTGCAGGCAAGGCTGCAGGGACTTATGGAGGAGATTACAGCGCAGGGAGAACGGCTTTATAAGCGTCGGGACGTGCGGGATATGAAGCGTTACCGTGGTTTGATAAAGGAGTTTCTAAATGAGGTAGTAAGCCGGTCTCATTCTTTTTCCCGGGAGAATTTTCTGGATAAGAGAGGACGGCACAGAGTGTATGGCATTATCCGTCTGATAGACGAAAATCTGGATGAACTGGCGCAGGAGTTGGTTAAGGATGAAAATGACAATATTGACATTTTAAGTAAAATCGGAGAAATCAAGGGGTTGCTGCTGGACATATTTACGTAAGCATTTTATAATGCTTTTGGATAAAAGGAGAAGCTGATGGCGGAATTTAAGGATATTATTGGTCAGGAGCAGATTAAATCACATCTGAGAAATGCAATTTCTACGGGAAAGGTTTCCCATGCATACATTATAAATGGAGAGCGGTTTTCCGGAAAGGAATTTATTGCCCGTGTTTTTGCTATGGCGCTGCAATGCGAGAAGGGTGGCGAAGAGCCATGCCAGCAGTGTCATTCCTGCAGGCAGGCGCTTTCGGGCAACCAGCCGGATATTATTTATCTGACACATGAAAAGCCGGGGTCTATTGGTGTAGATGATATCAGGACGCAGATTAACGGTGATATTGCCATAAAGCCTTACAGCAGTCCATATAAAATTTATATTATAAATGAGGCCGAAAAGATGACCGTGCAGGCGCAGAATGCACTGTTAAAAACGTTGGAGGAGCCCCCTGCTTATGCGGTAATACTGCTTCTTACCACAAATGTCAATTCTTTACTACAGACAATTTTGAGCAGATGTGTTATCTTACATATGAAGCCTGTTTCGGACGAGCTTATTAAAAACTTTTTAATGGAACAGATGCAGGTTCCTGACTATAAGGCCGATGTCTGCGCCGCGTTTGCAAGGGGGAATGTGGGAAAAGCAAAGCACCTTGCGTCGAGTGAAGATTTTGAAAAGGTAAAAGAGGAAGCCATTTCCTTATTAAAATACGTACATGATATGGATGTGACGGAGATGATTGCCGCCATCAAAAAAATTGCGGAGTACAAGCTGGATGTAGGGGATTATCTGGATATTCTCGCTATCTGGTACAGGGATGTGCTTATGTTTAAGGCGACCAGAGATGCCAACCATCTGGTATTTCGCGAAGAAACGCAAAATATAAGAAAGATTGCCGGAAGAACTTCTTATGAAGGAATAGAAAAAATTATTCAGTCGCTTTCCCGGGCGAAAAGCAGACTGGACGCCAATGTAAATTTTGATTTAACCATGGAGCTTTTGCTTTTGGATATAAAGGAATATGGTTAAGCTGTACCGGCGCAGCCTGACAAATATAAATGGAGGTTTATAGATGACAAAGGTAATAGGAGTTAGATTTCGTACGGCGGGTAAGATTTATTTTTTTGACCCGCTGGATTTTCAGGTAGAAAGAGGCGGGCATGTGATTGTAGAGACGGCCCGTGGAATAGAATTTGGCACGGTTGTCAGTGCGCCGAAGGAGGTGGAGGACGAGAAAATCGTGCAGCCCTTAAAGCCGGTGCTGCGAATAGCAAATCAGCGGGATATTGAGCAGGAAGCAGATAATAAGCGCAAGGAAAAGGAAGCATATAAAATTTGTCTGGAAAAGATACGTGACCACGGACTTGAGATGAAGTTGATAGATGCGGAGTATACCTTTGACAACAATAAGGTACTTTTTTACTTTACGGCTGACGGAAGAATCGACTTCAGGGAACTGGTGAAGGATTTGGCAAGTGTGTTCAAGACTCGAATTGAGCTGAGACAGGTCGGAGTCAGGGACGAAACAAAGATTGTGGGAGTAATTGGAATCTGCGGGAGACCGCTTTGCTGTCATACGCATCTCTCTGAGTTTATACCGGTATCCATTAAGATGGCGAAGGAGCAGAATCTTTCTCTAAATCCAACAAAGATATCGGGAGTATGCGGCAGACTGATGTGCTGCTTAAAGCATGAGGAGGAAACCTACGAAGAATTAAACCGCAGGCTGCCTAACACGGGCGATTATGTCACGACAGCGGACGGACTTAAGGGAGAAGTACAGAGTGTCAATGTGCTACGCCAGCGTGTAAAGGTGATTGTGGATGTAGACGACGAGAAGGAAATCCGCGAATACAAGGTGGAGGATTTGCGCTTCAAGAGGATGCATGGGAAAAAGGAAAATCTGGAGCTGTCGGCCGAAGAGCTAAAAGAGTTGGAAAAACTGGAGGCAGAGGAGGAACTGGAGGCTGTGGAAGAGAGAAGCTCCGAAAAACCGGTGGAACGCAGCTATAAAAGGGATTTCCGGCAGGATAAAACTTCTTTATGGCAGGATAAAACAGACAGGACGGAAAGAACGGACAGAAACCGAAACAGAAAAGAAAATTACACAGAAAGAGCGGAGGAGTCTGAAAGACAGTATCAGGATAGAAAAGGCGGAAGAAACAATCGCGGCGCAAGGCGTGATAACAGCCAGGAAGGTTATAAGGAAGACAAAACGAGATGGGACGACAACCGGCAGGAACGCCGCAGAGAAGACCATACGAAGCGGGACGATAATCGGCAGGAGCGCCGTAGAGAAGACGGTACGCGGTGGGACAATAGCCGAAACCGTGCGCACAGAGAAGAGGGTGAGGAGCGGCGTGAGCGTCACCAAAGAGACAGCCGTCCCCGAAACAGGCAGAATTACCGAAGCGGAAAGAAGGAAGGAAAGACAAACTTTGAAGGCAATTATTCTGAAGGAAAAGGAACGCCTTGATGAGCTGCAGAGAAACGGTTATCAGATTATCCAGAATCCCGACAAATTTTGTTTTGGGATGGATGCGGTTTTGTTGTCCGGTTTCGTAAATGTGAAGCCGGATGGAACTGTTCTTGACTTGGGAACGGGGACCGGCATTATTCCTATACTTTTGGAGGCAAAGACACGTGCTTCTCATTTGACAGGTCTGGAGATACAGGAAGAGAGTGCAGACATGGCAAGGCGGAGCGTGGCGCTTAATGACTTATCTGAAAAAATTGATATTGTAATCGGTGATATCAGAAGGGCAGACAGCTTTTTTCCGTCTGCCTCTTTTGACGTCATTACGAGTAATCCGCCCTATATGATAGGGGAGCATGGATTGCGCAACCCTGATACACCGAAAGCGATTGCGCGCCATGAGATACTCTGCACACTGGAGGATGTGGTAAGCCAGGCGGCAAAGCTTTTAAAGACGGGAGGGCACTTTTTTATGGTGCACAGACCTTTCCGGCTGGCGGAGATTATCACAGTTATGACACAGTATAAATTGGAGCCGAAGCGGATGCAGCTTGTTTATCCCTTTGTGGACAAAGAACCGAATATGGTTCTTATCGAGGGAGTTCGTGGCGGTAAGCCGCGTATGACGGTGGAAAAGCCGTTGATTATTTTTAAAGAGCCCGGCGTTTATATGCCGGAAATCCGTGATATATATGGGTATTGAGACTGTGGGTATGTCTGCCAGGCAAAAGAAAGAGGTTTTATAATGACAGGAATGTTGTATTTGTGCGCAACACCAATAGGAAATTTAAAGGATATGACGCCGCGTGTCATAGATACTTTGAAACAGGTGGATATGATTGCGGCGGAGGATACGCGGAACAGCATAAAGCTGCTTACGACGTTTGACATTCACACGCCTATGACAAGCTATCATGAGTATAACAAAGTGGAAAAGGCAAAACAATTGATAGCGTGGATGCAGGAGGGGAAGGATATTGCCCTGATTACGGATGCCGGCACACCCGCCATTTCCGACCCGGGGGAAGTGCTGGTGCATATGTGTCAGGAGGCGGGAATCGCTGTGACAAGCCTTCCCGGTCCGGCAGCCTGCATCACGGCGTTGACGTTGTCGGGACTTCCTACAAGGCGTTTTTGCTTTGAAGGCTTTCTTCCTGCAGACAAAAAAGAGAGAAGAGAAATATTGGGGGAGTTGAAGGAGGAGACAAGAACCATTATTCTCTATGAAGCGCCTCACCATCTGGTCAAAACACTGACAGAATTGTCAGAAGCGATGGGGAACAGGAAGATAACTATTTGCAGGGAATTGACTAAAAAATTTGAAACCATACTGCCTACAACCTTGGAAGCGGCTTTGAAAAAATATGGGGAGGAAGAACCGCGGGGCGAGTATGTGCTGGTGCTTGCCGGCAAGAGCAGGGAAGAAAAAAGGCAGGAAGCGATTGCGGCGTGGGAGACCATGGGACTTACAGAGCATATGGCGTTTTATGAGGAACGCGGGATGGATACCAAGGCGGCAATGAAGCAGGTTGCAAAAGACAGGGGCGTCGGGAAACGGGAAATTTATGAGCAGCTTTACAAGAAATAATTGCTCCATCAGTAAAATAGTTTTAGGAAGGGCATGAGACGATGCAGAGTAGATGCGATATGTGTGCAAATTATGAATATGATGAGGAAGAGGAATATTATACCTGCAGTGTGAATCTGGACGAGGACGAAATGTACCGTTTTTTGTCGGGAGGCTGTAACGACTGTCCTTATTTTTCGCAGGATGACGAATACAGAGTGGTGCGCCATCAAATGTAAAAGGAAAGGCTGCCGCCTAATTTAGCGCCAGCCTTTTTGGCGGGATTACTTGCTTTTTTCAATCGAGGTATGGAGTGTGGTGAATAAATCACTGTATTTGATGTGGCGGTTCTGTTCAAGCCTTGTAATGCCGACATACAGGCTTAAGGGGATTTCCCTGTCATTCCATGTAAAGGTCTGCTCATTTTGGGCGGTTATTTTTTTAGCAATCTCTTCTGCATACTGACGGTCCTCACTTGCGGTGAGAAGGGCAAATTCATCGCCGCCGATGCGGAATACCAAATCATCTTCTCCTGCCGCTGCGTTCATGCGCGACATGGATTCCAAAATGGCAATGTCGCCGGCTGTTCTTGCGATTTCGTTGATAGGTATCAAATTCATGATATCACAGCAGACAAACCAGC
>CAMWUP010000043.1 GCA_947177465.1 uncultured Lachnospiraceae bacterium | reverse complement strand
CATTCGCTTCTGCGCTCATTATATTTAGAGTCGCCCAGTCCGCGCTTTTTGTTGGAGCAGGCGATTACGATTTTCGCTCCCGCAAGCTTTACCGGCGCATACTCATAGGACAGGTCCGCCGTATCCAGAAAGATGGCATGTTCCGCCTTGCCCATGGCGATTGCAAACTGGTCCATGATGCCGCAGTTGACGCCATTAAACCGATTTTCCGAAAACTGTCCAATTAACGCAAGCTCCTGATTGCTCACCTCAAATCCAAACAAATCCCGCAGAACGAAACCCGTCAATACCTCCACGGAGGCAGAGGAAGACAATCCCGAACCGTTCGGAATATTGCCGCTCAGCATAAAATCCATACCGCAGGGTATCTTCATTCCTTTTTCCCCAAACGCCCACATAACGCCCTTTGGATAATTTGTCCAGCCCGCTTCTTTGCAAGGCTTCAAATCCTCCAATGAAGATTCTACCACGCCAAGCTTATCAAAATTCGCGGAATAAAAACGAAGCTTATTGTCGTTCCTCTTACGTACCACTCCGTAAGTGCCGATAGTCAGCGCACAGGGAAACACATGACCGCCGTTATAGTCAGTGTGCTCACCTATCAGATTAACACGCCCGGGCGCAAAATACAGCTTTACTCCCTCCACATCCCCAAACACCTCTGCAAATGTTTTCAGCATCTTTTCTTTCATACTTTGAACCATACCCTTCCCGTCCGCCCCTTATCCTGCATCCGCGGACTTTTTCTCTAATTTCATTATATAAAAAAACAAACCGATTACCATATCGATTTGTTTTTTTAACCTGTCAAAATGTTTACTATATCGGTTTATTCTCTCGTACCCAAAGCCAGCAGACCTTCGATTTCCTTAAGTCTTTCCTTTTGCCTGCCTTCCTCCCTTGCCAGTTTGCGAAAAGCAGAAGGGGAAACGCCTTTCATGCTGCGAAATGCCTTGGTAAAATTCAGTACGTTCGCGTATCCGCAGGAAAAAGCAATGCTTTCCACAGAATAGGCAGTGGACTCCAGCAGTTCTCCCGCCTTTGCTATCCTGAAGGCTGTCAGAAACTGCTGGGGCGAGGTTCCCAGATGATTTTGAAACAAAATGTAGAGATAGCTCCTGTCAATGCAGACATACCTTGCAATATCCGTCACCTTAATCGCATTACAGTAATTGCTCTGAATAAACGAAACCGCTTTGCGGACATACCTGTTTCCGCCATCGGCTTCATTTTTGTCAATTACATCGGCGTCAGAAGCAATCAAGGACAAAAAAACCGCCAGCTGCCCGTTTCGCCGCAAATCGTTTGCCATGCCAAAGGTATTGTGCTCCATCATGTCCCGCACCGCTCCGTACAGCTCTTCCGAGCGATTACTTTTAAAAATCGGATGATTGCCGGAAAGCCCCATGTTCTGCAGATAATACTCCGCCTCGCTTCCATCGAAGCCCACCCACACATAGGTCCACGGGTCTTCTTCATCCGCCTGATAAAACGCCAGCTCCTCGGGACGTATCAAAAAGCCATATCCCGCCTCAAGACGGTATTCCCTGCCTCCAAAGCGAAAAATACCCTTCCCGCTTAAAATGTAGTGAATCAGATAATGGGGCTTGACTGCCGGTCCAAAGCTGTGCAGCGGCGCCGTTTTTGAACATCCGCAGCAGTTTACAAACAGACTGCCTTTTTTTTCGTTGGCAAAGTCCAATTTATATGCTTTTTCCATTCTATAAAATCATTTCCTTCCGCTCCAAATCGCTTTGTGCCCTTGCAAGGTCTTCCCTGATGGAAAGCTTCTGCGGGCAGAGCGCTTCGCATTTGCCGCACTTGATACAGTTCTTTGCCTGTGCCGCCTCTCCGATTCCATGCTCCCAGTTCCAGCGCACCACATTATAATTCTGGTACATATAGTAGGTATTCCATGCGGCAAAGCATTCCGGAATCTTGACGCCCGCGGGACAAGGCATACAATAGCGGCAGCCCGTACATCCATTCTGAACTCTGCCCTTTATCATTGCCACAATCTCTTCTATCGTGGACGCTTCCTGTCCGGAAAGCGGTTTGAAATCCGAAAAGGTTTTCAGATTGTCCTCCACCTGCTCCATGGTTGACATGCCGCTTAAGATAACCTTGACATTCGGCAGGCTTCCCACCCACCGCAAGGCAAAGGAAGCTGTACTTGCTTCTTGGTCCAGCGTCCGCAGCTTTTCCGTAATATCATCTGCAAATACGGCAAGAGAACCACCCTTTACCGGTTCCATGATAACGAGAGGAACTCCCTTTTCCTCCGCAAGCCGGTATCCGCGCATACCCGCCTGCTCCTCCGTATCCATATAATTTAACTGAATCTGGCAGAAATCCCAGTCCCTGTCATTCAGAATCTCCTCAAACGCCTCGTAGGAATCGTGAAAGGAAAAACCAAAATACCTGATACGTCCCTCTGCCTTCAGCTTTTCGCAGTACTCTACCACACCCAGCTCCACCATTTTGCGGTAACTCTCACCGCTCATAGAATGAAGCAGGTAAAAATCAATATAATCCGTCTGCAGCCTTTGTATCTGCTCCTCAAAATACCCTTTTGCATCATCTAAGCTTTTCACTAACCACGCCGGCATCTTTGTCGCCAGATAAAAAGAACTCCTGTCATACTTTTTGAGCGCCCTTCCCACAAAAGGCTCGCTCTCCCCATTGTGATACGGATACGCCGTATCTATGTAATTGACGCCCGCCGCAATCGCCTTATCCAGCATCGCCTGCGCCTTTTCCTCGTCAATCTTCCCGCCAGTCGTCGTCGGAAACCGCATACAGCCAAACCCCAGCAGTGATGTCTCAATTCCCAGTCTGTCCATTCTTCTCTTTTCCATAGCTCTCTCCTTCTTTATGTTTTATACATTCGAAACCGCAAATGTAAGCTTTTCATTTTCATAGTCATTGTGAAACCTTCTGTCTAGACACAGGAAATGGGCAATAGAGACAAAATAAGGGCGACTTGCCACGCTTCGGAGCCCGTTTTTGTCTCTATTGAACATTTCCGACCCTTGCAGAAATCATTTACAATCAACTGCATTTGCTCCATATCAATCTTTCCTATACCATCCATCCTCATCAAATATAACGCCAAACGGCTCGCTGAACTGATTAATCCGCCCCAAAATCCGCGTATATTCCTCATCCTGCGCCGGTGTCGGGCAGAAATCATTCCGCTCCGGAACGGAGCTGACGGAGCAGGGTATGACCCTTACCTCCCTGTCCTCCTGCTTCACGCCATCCACAAAGGTAAATGTCTGGCGGAAAATCATGGTATCCTTGTCCGACGGATTGCGATTGGCGCCAAAACAGAAATTGCCCAGACTGTACACAATAAATCTGCCCTCATACACCTCTATGCCCTGAAGTACATGCGGGTGCGAGCCCAGCACAAGGTCAGCGCCCCAGTCAATGCATTTGCGTCCAAGCTCCTTCTGGTAATCCTCGGGATAGTAATCCTTCTCGATTCCCCAGTGACAGCAGGCGATTACCAAATCCGCCTCATCTTCGTCACGAAGTTTCGCGATACCCTCTCTTAAATATTTTTCCACAGCCGTTCCCTGACTTGATTCGTTAACTGACACAAAGCCGATGCGTATGCCCTTTGTCTCGTAAATTCCGGTTATATTGTCGTAGGCGTAGGCAATACCCGCCTCCTCAAACATGTCCACCGTATCACGGCTTCCCTGCGCGAGATAATCCAGTCTGTGGTTGTTGCCAAAGCTGACCGCCTCCACACTGCCCTCGGTGAGAATGTAGACATACTCCGGCTCGCCCTTCATATTGTAATCTTTCTCCTGAATTTCCTCGGACTCCGTAAGCACGCCCTCAAAATTCACAATCGTCATATCGTCATCCAGAAAATATTCCAGGACATTTTGAAAAAAGTATGCCTTTCCCTGTTCCTCATAGGTCTGTACAAAAGAACGTGTATAATCCTGCCCCAGATAATTGCCCAGAGTGACGTCTCCCGCTGCGGAAATCGTTATTGTGACAATATTGTCAGTTTCTTCTTTCTCTTTTCCCGCCGCTTCATTCTCCACAGACGCCATATCGCCGGACTCGGCATATTCGCTGCTTTCCTCTGCCCCCGCAGCGCCGTCGTCTATCCTTTCGTCTCCGCCTGTATCAATCCGGTTGTCATTTTTCTCCTCTGCTTCCGCCGTCAGAAGTGTATTCTCCGTCGGAAATGTTTGTTCCGTCGCTACCACCGCGGAAGCATCTTTTCCACAGCCGCCACAGATACATGATGCAAACAGTAATACCGAAAATCCCGCCGCCCTCACGCTTCTTTTCATCTCAGCCTCCGTGTCCGGTGAATCCCTGCATTTGCTTTATTATAACAGATACCGAAACCCTTGTGCAAGGAAACCAAACACCCGCATGGCTATTTTTTTAAAAAACGGTATTTCCTCTATGTCAAGCCCATCCGGTGTCAGGTATTCCCCGTCAGAAAGCACCTGACGGCTCTGCGCCTCAAACCCTTCCATATGCGCCGCCAGCTCTGCCGTAAACTCCCTGCTCTCAATCACCAGCATAAGCTCCGTGTCCACATAGGTGCTTCGCAAATCAAAATTATAAGAGCCTATGATGGAGATATCGTCGTCTATAATAATGGATTTTCCATGGTAGGAATCCCCGCCGTCATACTCATAAAGCGTGATACCCGTCGCCACCACGTCGGGTTTATTGCGGATATAATCGCTGGATGCACAGAAATTGTCACCGTTTTCCACGGAATTTAGCAAAAGCACCGCCTCCGGCACATCCTGCTGCACCTCCCTAAGCACCTGATACATATAGGAATTGCAGACCACATAGGGCGTGTGAATCAGAACTCTCCTGTCGGCGCGGCGCATCAACTCCTTGAGCTGATATAAAACCACCGGTTCCTTGCCATAGATACCCGTGTCACCTGACAAAAGTGTCACATGATTTGTTGCACAAGTATTTGCCTCGTAATCATATGTGTCAAACAGTTCCGGCTGCTTTAGCAAAATCGCTTCATAGCGTTCTGCCAGCCTCTGCCGCTCAGCCTCCACGGATGGCTTCTCATAAAGTCCTCTCTTTTCTCCGAAAACCTCGCAGTATCCACCGTCCCACACTGTCTCAAAATAATCCAGAACCTGCCACAGCGAGCTTTCCCTGCTGCCTGTTCCACGAGCCGTATTGTAAATCAGAACCTCTCTGTCCAGACTCCTATGGTCCGTCTCGTAATCCCCCAGAAAATAATCAAAGGTATTGCGTCCGCCGAGTATGTACGCCAAATCATCCACGATAATATATTTGTCATGCATACGTCCCTGACTGGTCCACGGCGTCAAAAGATTGAGCGGATTGTAACGCCGGATTTCAATATTGGGATGGGAAGACAGGGCATAGAAAAAATCCCGCCCGGGCATCCGCAATGAACCGTTAAAGCCGTCTATCAATATGGAAATCTTCACACCTTCGTCAGCTTTGTGCAAAAGCACTGCGGCAATATCATCGGCTGCTTCCCCTTCCCGCATGTCAAATGTGCTTAAAATAATCCGTTCTTCCGCCATGGAAAAAAGGCGCAGGCGCTCCTCCAGCGCGCTCCCATTACTCTCCAATAGCATAGCGCGGTCAACGCAGGCGTCATGTTCTTCCATAATCTCCGCCACCACTCTGTCCGCTTCCGCTATCGTTTTCTCTGAAAGCTGCTTATACCTGACAAACGGTGCAACAGCCCCAATCACCAGATACAGAATCATTATCAGCAGCAAATACAAAATGCACCAACGCTTTAAATGCCTAAGCATACTCAAACCCTTCTCTCTCCTACATCCTCTTAAAAACCGGTATATACATGGCAAGCGTAAAAAGCTGTATCACAGCACAGGCAATTATCATTCCATTCGCCGCCTGCATCGGCATGGAAGGAAACAAAAGCAGAAGGAACATCGCCAGAAAAAGTGCCGCTGTACAGACCTTGCCGAACCACATAGCGCCGTCCAGCTTCTTCCCGCTTTTCAGCTTCACCAGTCCCATGACCGCCATAAATCCCTCTTTTACTGCCATAATACCCACTATCATGAGCATAAGCGGAAAACGAAACGTCAGGCAGACCGCCAGCGCCGCGTGCGTAAGCTTATCCGCAAGCGGGTCGATAAATTTGCCAAGCTCCGTCACCATGTGAAAGGTTCTCGCTGCCCAGCCGTCCAGAAAATCCGTCACCGTCGATATCAGGACGACTCCCGCCGCGAGCAGATAATCCCTGTCCGTATCCGCTGTAAAAAATAAATAGCAGAACACCGGAATCAAAAGTATCCTGAAATATCCCATGATATTGGGAATGGAAAAAATTTCTTTTGCGCCAAAGCGCTTTCTCTTTGGTAACATTACAGTCCTCCATGATAAAAACATTCACATGGTTACTGTAACACCTTATAATATATAATACCATTATAAAAATATGTTTTTTTTCTAAAGAAACCGGTAACACTGTAATGCGCAGACGCCGCATACAGCCTAAAAATGAAGAATAATGAAGATACGAAACTGACACTGACAATCCCTTTCTCTCATGATACAATAAGATACAACTTTATTGACACCGCACGCACTATCACACGGGAGGAGTTATATGGAACAAAACGCAAAAATCATGGTTGTGGATGACGATGCGGAAATCCGCGAGGTTATTCGCATTTTGCTGGAAAGCGAGGGTTGTGAAATCGTAGAAGCAGAGAACGGCACAAAAGCAGTAGCGCTTATGAATAATTCCATCGATTTAATTATCATGGATGTCATGATGCCCGGAATGTCGGGCATACACGCCTGCGAAGCCATTCGGCAGGATTATCTGACTCCCGTTTTGTTCCTGACGGCAAAATCCACCGACACAGACAAGGTTATCGGCTTTTCCGCAGGTGGGGACGACTATTTGGTTAAGCCGTTTTCCTACACAGAGCTTCTCTCCCGCGTAAAGGCGCTCCTTCGCCGCTGCTACCAGTACACTGGCACGGCAAAGCCTGCCGCCAAAGTGCTGTATGTCCATGATTTACAGATTGATTTGGATAAGCAGCGCGTATTAAAGGACGATGTGGAAATTGAACTGACCGAAATCGAATATCAGATTTTGGTACTTCTGGCTTCCAACAGGCAAAAGGTTTTTTCCGTGCAGAATATTTATGAAAGTGTTTGGAATGAGCCCTATTTTTCCTCCTCCAACAACACCGTAACCGTTCATATCCGAAATCTGCGGCGCAAGCTGGAGCCGGATTTAAAAGAGTCCAAATATATACAAAACGTATGGGGGCGTGGCTATCGTGTTGTATAAACTGATACATTTTATCAAGGACAGGCTGATTGTAAAGCTTGCGCTTGCCGTCACCCTGCTTTTATCCATTATGTACTGCATTTCCGGTCCATTACAGACAGGCATGTACGCACTGCTCGATTATTACTATATTACCCTTGGCAACATGGCAAAAGAGGACGCCGCCTGTCGGGAGAATTTTCAGGAATATGTAACGGAAAATCAAGTTACCAGCGAGGACATCGAAGCCATCTGCGAATGGAACTACGAATATCCCGACGTGTCGCTTGTTTTGACTGACGATACCTATATCCGTTACAGCACCTCCGCCAACTACAACCAATCCTTTGAACGGCTTGCAGATTACTACAATTTCCATACCACACAGGAGCTTATCAGCAGCCACACGGAGCTGTATTATATGACCTTCTACGGCGTTACCTTTGCCGACGGCGTTACCCTGTTTGCCTCTATCGAATCCTATAGCTACACCAGAGTTTATCTGTTTGCCTATTACCTTTATCTGCTGATTTTATTTTTATTGTTTTTGATTCCGATTCTTCTTATTGTGCGCAGCAAAATCAGTTACATCAAACGGCTTGCCAATGAGCTGCGGATTTTGGAGAGCGGAGACCTTACCTACAGCGTAACCGAAAAGAGCAGCGACGAACTATATCAGCTTGCGCACGGCATCAATCAGATGCGGCTTTCCATCTTAGAAAAGCAGCATCAGGCAGACGCCAATCAGAATGCCAACCAAAAACTGATAACCTCCCTGTCCCATGACCTGCGAACGCCTCTGACCTCCATTATCGGTTATCTGGAAATCATGAAACAGCATAAATACCGTGATGAAGCGCAGCTACAGGAGTTTTTGGAAAAATCCTCTGAAAAGGCATTTCTGATGAAGGATTTGTCAGACAAAATCTTTGAGTATTTCCTTGTCTCCCAGCGCATATACGAAGAGTACCATATGGAAAAGATTCCCGTCTCCGATTTGATTACCAGTCTGTTAGACAATATGGTATTTGATTTGGAAAATCTCGGTTTTTCCGTGGAGGCTCCCCTGCTGGCAGAGCAATACAAAGGCGCCTGCCGTATGGACGTTGAGTTTATGCAGCGTGTGCTGAACAATATTCTCAGCAATATCCGAAAATATGCCGACATTACGGTTCCTATAGCAATCGCCGCCTCCGAGCATAACCATTTCTTTGAACTCAGCTTTACAAATGGTATCGTGGAGGAAGACGCCGAGAAAGAAAGCACCGGAATCGGTCTGAAGACCTGCGAAAAGATTATGCGGGAGCACAGCGGCAGCCTTGTCACCCAGACAAAAGACCATACCTTTACGATTCGTATTATGCTGCCGCTCATACATGTACAGCAATGATGCGCGCTTGTCATACTTTATGTCAACACGAACAAAGGCCTCTGCCGGACAAATATTTCCAGTCCGTCAGAGGCTTCTTTTTCCCTTAATAGCTTTCGCTGATATAAAGCTGTACCCTGCTCTGTATGATTTCCGCCACTTCCTCAGCACTCTTTCCGCCCTCGAAAAAGGCTTCCGCTTCTTCCGTAATAATATTGATAATATTATCATCCGTCTGTACAACACAGGAAAGGGATTCCAGCAGCTTCTGAATCTGTTCGGTATCCTCCTCCCTAAGCGGGTGCAGAGGAATCTCAATATCTCCCATCCAGTAACTTGTATTGTACTCCACCTTATTTCCCTGCTCATCAATGTAATACGGATTCTGCCTGCTTTCCGCTGCCATTTCGTGCAGCTTCTCAAGGCTCACGGAAAGTCCATAGCCGGAATCCTGATATTCCTCTGAGAGAAAAATCTTTAAAAACTGCCATGCAGCGTCCTTGTCAGCTGCCTGCGCTGATATGGCAAAGCGCTCCAAGGGTACAATCGCGCTGCCGCTTCCCTGCTCAGAAGGAAATCCCACAAAGGTAATATCCTCTCCAAACACACCTTCCCGCCACTCTTTAAACACAGAAAAATCGGACAGCGTCGCCATATAGAGGAACGCTTCGTCATTCCGGTAGGCCGCCTGCATCCGGTTAAAGCTTTCCTGGTCCTCATAGACGGAATAGTCAATCTCTTCGGGAATAGTACTTAAAAATTGAAGAAAATTGACAAATCGCTCTGAATCAAAGCTGCAGGAGCCGTTCTGCCAGTCCACGAACGCTCCGCCTGCCATCTCCATAAACCGGCGCAGCACTTCCTCCCGCGTTGTATTTGAAAAAACATTGGTTCCCTGCGGCACACTGCCGATAAACTGCTCAAATGCATCATAATTCCAGTTTGCCTGTTCCCCGACCAGCGCCATCTTTCCGATCATGGTAGATACATAGAAGGAGGGCACAAGCTGGTACAGCTTTCCGTCCCTGGAGTACGCCTCAAAAATATTATTGAGAAATTTGCTTCTGTCAATACCATTTTCGCCATCCATGTAAGGATTTAAGTCTGCAAACAATCCTTTTTCTATATAACTGTCAACCGGCATAGCATTGTCCAGCACCATAATATCCGGTATATTGCCCGCTGTAATATCCTGATTTAACCTTGTACGCCCTGCCGTACCGTCCTCGTCAGTATTATATACGGAATAGTCCAGCATACGGATATGGTATTTCTCGTTTTCTTTATTGAAACGCACGATGCGGCTCATGATACCTGCGTCAATGTAAACGCCGCCCACCGTCAGCGTTATTTTATCCTTTACATCCTCCGGCGCTACCTTGGTGAAACCGGAAAAATGGGAGGCGCCGTCGCCTGCAGAAGCATATTTCGCATAAAATTTTCCCGTTTCCACAGGAATCAGGTTGTAGAGACTGTATGCATCTACATCAGAATCCACATAATCCATCAGCTTTATCGGCTCCGCATCCCCAAGGTTGTAGCTGTAAAGCTCCTTGTCAGTCGTAAGCAGCAAGTCGCAGTCCACGCCGGCATAGCAGTTATATCCCCTGCTCTGCTGCAACATATATTCTCCCGAAAGCTGCCCCGTCGAAATGTCCACACAGCGCAGAACCAGCCCCTTCTCACTGTAGGATGTCAGAATCACCCTTCCGTCCCTGCACAGCAGCGTCTCTCCTACATCCTCAGAAAGCTTAATTAATTTCACAAATTGCATTTCCTCGTCAAACAGCATAAGCACGCCGTTTGCCGCCACAATCAGATTACCCTTTCCGTCGCCCAGAAGCCTGTTTGCATAAAAATATTCCTCAGCAGAAGCTCTCTCACTCAGACTGATTCGTTCCTTCTCTGTTCCATCAGGATTTCTACGCACCAGATACTGTTCCATTCTATAAGTAGCATTTTCCCCGCTCCCTTCCATGACGTCCTTGGTCATAATGGCGTAAATGTCGCCATTGCTTCCCACGACAAAGCTGCTGTCCGTCTCTTCCCCGCCTTCTTCCGCTTCGTAACAAGAAAGCTGTCTGCCGCTTTCGTCAAACGTCATGTAAAAGCTATAACTTCCTGTATCTCCATATTTCGTTCCGTTTACAATGAATTTACCATCCGCAAATACAATATTGGATGTCTCAGAAACACTTAACCCCTCAAAGGCAATTTCTTCTTCCTTGTATATATAATTTTTTGTCTCTGCAGACACCTGCTGCGAATTATCCTGACCGCCGCCCTTATCTCCCGTCCCGCAGCCGCCGAGAACAATCGCAGCCGCCAGCACAAGACTTAACAAGCCGCCGCTTCTTTTTCTGTACATAAGCGCAAC
>CAMWUP010000042.1 GCA_947177465.1 uncultured Lachnospiraceae bacterium | reverse complement strand
GCATGTCGCTGCTCAGGGAATCTCCCACAATCAGGATACGGCTCCTTGCCACCTCCGGCATCGTCTCCAGAACGCGGTCAAAAAAGAGTCTCTGGGGCTTCGGCGCACCAAGCTGCTCGGAGATAAAAATATTTTCCAAAATGTCAAAAAAGCCTGAAAGCTTCAGCTTGGAAAGCTGCGGAGCGGTTACTCCGTTCGTCACTGCAAACTGCCTGCATTTTCCCTGCAGCGCCTTGCAAACCTTAAGCGAATCGTCCCGATAACGATATATATGACCCAGCCCGCTTTCATAATGCTCCTGAAACTCGTCCACATTTTCACAAACAATGCCACAGTCCGCAAACCAGTCAAGAAAACGTCCTGTGAGAAGCTGCTGCTTTGTGACCTCTCCTTTTTCCAGCCGTTTCCACCACCCGTCGTTGATGGCGGCATAGCGGTCATTCATTTCTTCTGTTACGGACACACCCATTTTTTCCGCCGCTTTTATCAGTGACATTTTCTGTGAATAGGGAAAATCCAGAAGGGTATCGTCCACATCCCAAAGTATTACATCATAACGCATAGTCTTTCCTTTCCGCAAAGCGAAAAAAGTGCCGTTTACACGGCACCTTAAAAGTATTTTGTCCTCCGCTTTTACTGCACTTCGTCCGCGGTTTTGGTTTCCGCCGACAAATTTTTCTTTTTGCGCATGGTAATCCCCACAAAAATACCCACTCCGGCGATCGCTGCCGTAACAACAAACAAAAGAAGATAACTAAAAAATGAATTCAGAATCGCAATCATATTGAACCTCCATCCTAAATCTTTTATTTTTAATTTTATCAAATCTTACTAACAGTATACCAAGTCACCGCCGTCGTCGTCAAGCAATATATCGCCGTCAGCGGCGGTTGTCGCCAGTTTGTCACAACGTTCGTTTTCCGGATGCCCATCGTGTCCTTTCACCCATTCAAAGCACAGCTTATGCGGATTCGCCGCCTTTAAAAGCCGCTGCCAGAGCTCCACATTTTTGACCGGTTTTTTCGTGCTGGTTTTCCAGTTATTTTTCAGCCAGCCTTCTATCCAGTGCTGGTTAAAGGCATCCGTCACATATTTGGAATCGGAAACCACAACCACCTCGCAAGGTCTGTTTAATGCCTCAAGTCCTACAATAACTGCCATCAGCTCCATGCGGTTGTTGGTTGTCTTTTTGTATCCTGCACTGAACTCCCTCTCATGTAAAACGCCTTTTGTATCCGTATACTGTAAAATAGCTCCAAAACCGCCCGGTCCGTCGGGATTGCCCCTTGCCGCACCGTCCGTATACAGCATCACCTTCATTTCCATTTCCCCGCTTTCATAAAATTCTCTGCACGCTGCTCTGCATTTTCAATGATTTCCTTTTGATAGCCCATCACTGACAAAAGCTTTATGGCATTGCGGGTCGTCGCCCTGCCGTCTAACAGCCTGTAATTGAAATAGATATCGCCGTCCACAATCTCCTCTTCAAAATGGTAATTGTCATAATATTTTCCCAAAAGCCCCGTCAGCTCTACATCATGAGTGGCAGCAAAGCACATTGCCTGTCCCGATACCAGACTTAAAAGAATTTCCGCCCCCGCAGCAATTCTTTCCACGGTATTGGTTCCCCTGAGCACCTCGTCCACAAAGCACAGCACTCTTTTTCCTCTGTCAATCAAATCCAAAATCCGCTTAATCGCGCGGATTTCTACCATGTAGTAGCTCTCGCCGCCGGCAATATCGTCCCGAAGCGCCATGGAGGAACAGATTTGGTATACGCCTCCTTCATAGGAATCTGCTAATACGGTGTGTATGGTCTGCGCAAACACAGCGTTTACGGCCACCGTCTTTAAAAAGGTAGATTTGCCGGAAGCGTTAGAGCCGGTCAGCAAAACGCCCCTGTCCGCCTTGATAGAATTTTTAACCGGATTTTCCAGCAGGGGATGATACAGATTGACAGCACGCAGCTTTCTGCCGCCTGCAAAGGCAAGCGCCGGAACACAAAAGCCGCCGCTTAAGGACTTTCTGTAGGCGCCGATTGAGATTGCCGTCTCCAGGCTGCCCAATGTGTAAAACAGCATGTCCACATCCGCAGTCCTCTCCCGCACCTGTGTCAGCATGGAATTAAATTTTATCAAATCGATATGGCACGCCATCCGCAAGTAGTCCAGCAGGATATCCAGTGGATTGCCGGAGCCGGACATTCTTCCCGCAGACATCAGCCAGAAAGAACCTCTCTGAAACTTCCCCAACCTCTTTCTGTGCGCATGCAGTACCTCTGTTTCCGCACCGATTGCCGCAAGCTGCAGCTTTTCCACCCTGCCTGCCGTATCCAGCAGACGCATAACATAGGCAAAGCTCGTAATATATGGGTCTATCTCGCCTTTTTCCTTAAAGTAGCTTAGAATATTAAAAAGCATCAGCGCCACCAGACAGAGCACGCCGTAGGACGGCATACATACGCAGAGCGCAATACAGGGAAGATAGAGCAGATTCAGTATCCAATGCTTTCCATTACTCCGGTTTCCCAGCAAATCTAAATGCTCCAGATAATCATACATGGAAAATCTGCCTGTCCGCCCCAGCCGGCAAAGCAAAAGCTGCAGCTTTACCCGCTCCTCCGTATTGTCTGAAAAATGCTGTATCAGTTCCTCAAGATGTGCAAGCGCCCCCTCCTCAAAGCAGGGCGTCCGCAGCGTATGATACAAAACCTCTTCACCGGCGGAAGAATAAGTGTCATTTATACTCTTAAATACATCGTCCATGCTCAGGTCATTCCATGTGATATCATCGAGCTGTCCCTCTGCCGGATGCTTTGAGAAATACCCCGGGATAGTGGCATACTGCTCCGGTCTGTATTCTCTTTTCTGTAATTCTCCATACTCGTTCCGCAAATGGCTAATTAACCTTTTTCTGTCCTGGTACTCGTCATACACCCCCTTTGCCAGCAGCGCTGCCACCAAAGCTGCCACTACAATTATAAAAACCAAATATTCCATTTTGTTCCACTTTTTTGCAGACCGCCTACCCTATCAGGCGGTTTACAATCCTTTCTGTCTCTTTATAGATGGCTGCAGGCTCCTCACCCACATAAAAGCTTCCGTTCATATACAGGATACGCCCGCCAATCATGGTCATTTTTACATTCTGCTTGCTGCCGCTGTACACAATATTTTTTTCGATATTATGAATCGGCTGCATATTGGGCTGCTTCAAATCTATCATAATGATATCTGCCAGCTTCCCCTCTGCCAGCACGTCCGCATCCTTTAAGTGCATGGCGGCTGCTCCATTGACTGTCGCCATCTTCAGCACTGACGCCGCATCCAGACATGCCGCATCCTCATTCTTCAGCTTGGCAAGCCCTGTCACCAAAAACATTTCCCGAAACATATCCAGACAATTATTGCTCGCCGCACCATCCGTGCCGATTGCCACGGGAATGGATTTTTCTATATAATCCGAAACAGGCGCAATGCCGCTTGCAAGCTTCGTATTGGAGCCCGGGTTGGTAATCACATACATACCGCGCTTAATAAAAATGCGCATATCGTCATCGGACATATGTACACAGTGGTAGCCGCCGCCGCCAAACCGGAACAGCCCCAGCGAATCCAAAAATACCGGAGGCGTCATACCATACTTTTTCTTACACTCCATAACCTCCGCCTTGGTCTCGCTCATATGGGCATAAACCGGCGCACGCAGTCTGTGCGCCAAAGACGCCACCTGCTTTAAACGCTCCTTGGAACAGGTATATTCTGCATGAAAGCCAAGCTGATAGCTGATAAGAGGTGACGCATGGTTCCATCTGGCATATTCCTCCGCCATCTCCTTTACCGATGAGGTGAAGTCATTCAGACCGCTTGTCAGAACACAGCGCATCCCCATATCCATACAGGCATGTGCCGTAATCGCGGGCATAAGGTACATGTCAAATATTGCAGTGATGCCGCTTGTCAGATATTCCAAAATGGCAAGCTTAACCAGATAACAGATATCCTCCCCCGTGAGTTTTTTCTCCATGGGAAAAATCTTTTCCGTAAGCCACTTCTGCAGGGGCAGATCATCGGCATAGGAGCGAAACGCCGTCATACCTGAATGTGTATGTGCATTTTTAAAGCCCGGCATAAGAAGATTCCTCTCGCAGTCTATCTCTTTATCCCAGTGAATATACAATCCCTGTTTCTCTGTCTCAAGACTTTTCAGTACCTTCTCTTCCCCGACATAGACAATTTTTTCATTTTTAATCCAGATTTCTCCTTCAAATATGGGTCTGTCCGGCTCCATCGTCAGTATCCGCGCATTATATAGTCTGATATTCATAAAAGATTTTCACCCCCAAATCCATAGGGAAGCAGCTCTTTCAGGGTGTATTCCCTGTAATCGTCTTCCGACCTTGCCACAAGTATCCGTAAATCCTCTCCTCCAAATTCCCGCATGACCTGCCTGCAGATGCCGCATGGATGCGCATAATCCGCAGGCGCTTTTCCCTTTTTGCCTCCTGCTATGGCAATCGCCATGCATTTCCTTTCACCCTCGCTGACAGCTTTAAAAATGGCTGTCCGCTCTGCACAATTTGTCGCGCCATAAGAAGCGTTCTCCACATTGCAGCCAGTGTATATCCGACCGCTTTCCGTTAAAACAGCCGCGCCGACCGCATAACCGGAATAGGGAATATACGCCCGCTCTCTTGCCGTCAGTGCCGCTTTTATCAGTTCTTTTTTCCCTTCCTCCTTCATAAATCTTCCTCCGTTTACAGACTGTGCACGCTTCTCGCTTTATTAAAAATGCCGGATGCTCTCCTGTACAAGCTTCGTAAAACGAAGCGCCGCTCCTGCCGCCGCCTCCTGCACCTCCTCATGTGTCAGCGGATTTGCCGTCATGCCTGCCGCCAGATTACACACACAGGAAACGCCGCATACCCGCATACCCATATGCCTTGCGGCAATGGCTTCCACAGCCGTGCTCATGCCGACCGCATCGGCTCCCAGCGTGCGCACCATGCGAACCTCCGCCGCCGACTCAAAGGAAGGTCCGGTAAGCTGAATGTAAACACCCTCCTGCAGGGATATGCCGGTTTCTTTTGCCGCCTTCTTTATCAATTCCCGCAGTTCTTTGTCGTAGATAACCGTCATATCAGGGAAACGGGTTCCAAGTGCTTCTATATTCGGTCCGATTAACGGATTGGGTACAAAGCAGGCAATCTGGTCTGTAATCAGCATAAGGTCCCCCGCTTGAAAATCGGGATTCACACCACCCGATGCATTTGTCAAAAACAATATTTCCGCACCTAAAAGCTTCATCAGGCGCACCGGCAGCACCACGTCTGCAATATCATACCCCTCGTAAAAGTGAATTCTTCCTTTCATGCATACAATAGGCACCTCGTCCAGATAGCCGAAGATAAACCTGCCGGCATGACCGGGCACTGTTGATACGGGAAATCCCTCAATCTCGTTATAGGGAAGCTCTGCCGCCACCTTAATGTTGTCTGCAAAATCTCCCAATCCGGAACCAAGTATCAGTGCAACTCTCGGCACAAAATCCACTCTATCCCTGACGCACTGACAGCAACGCTGCAATTTCTCATATACCTTGTCCATCTTAACCCCGTTTCTGCGCACTTGACACAAATCCACAGGCTGCGGGGCTGTGTCAAGTGCGCGCAGACATAACCCACACATGTGAAAACGGCGAAGAAGCAATATCCGGTTAAGCCCGAAACCTGCTCCTCCGCCACCTGATTTGCATTATCTGTAGTTTCTGTTTTCGTATTGTAATTATACCACATTATCGCCTAAGCGGCTAGGGTTCATAAAACTTTAATACTTTATTTGATTAAATAATGATACATACCATGCCGCCGTTCATGTCATTGACAATCTTCTGCATGGTTTCCTGCAGCTTCACCTGACTCTCATCGCCAATCATGGCAATTTTTCCGGTGATGCCATCCCCCACAAGCTGCTCGACCGTTTTTCCGAAAATATTGGTCTCCCAAATTCCGTTCTCATTGTCATCCGCCTCTGCAATATAGCGGATTAAATCCTGCGCCTGTTCTTCCGTTCCCACAATGGGCGCAATTTCTGTTTCGATATTGGCACGAATCATATGTATGGAAGGACTCTCCGCCTTGATTTTCACCCCGAATTTATTGCCGTGGCGGATAAGTTCCGGCTTTGCCAGACTGATTTCACTGCGTTCCGGCGTTACCACGCCATATCCTTTATACCGTACCGCCTGCACCGCATTCAGCACCTTTGCGTACTCTTTTTTCATGGAGGAAAGCTCTTTTAACTTAGATATCAACTGGTATTCGCCGCTGATTTCGTCTCCAATCAGTTCGCTCAGCATCTCATAATAATAGGCGTTATCTACCTCCATCTGCAGCTTTACGCTTCCGTCTGCCAGATTGACGCCATCCAGCTTACAGCGCCTTATGTACTCGCTGTCCATGGGAAGCTGTCCCTCAGACTGCCTTTCCCGTAAATCCTTGACCACGTTGATATCCTTCATCACACCTCTGACACAGGACACCATATCCATCTTCATGCGGTTATCCGAGGGCAGCATCTCCACCCACTTCGGCATATAAAATTCCATACGCGAAATGGGGAATTCATAGAGCACCTGTTCCATAATAGCGTGAATATCTTCCTTTTTCAACTGCTCACAGTTGACAGGCATCACTGCCACCTGATATTTTTCCCCAATTTCCGCCGCAAGCTGTTTGGTCTCCTCTGCTAAGGGCCGTTCTGAATTGAGCAGCACCAAAAATGGCTTGCGCAGCTTTTTCAGCGCTGTTATGGTCTTGTTCTCTGCCTCAAGGTAATTACTTCTGGGAAGTTCTCCGAAGCTGCCATCCGTCGTCACCACAAAGCCTATGGTGGAATGGTCGTTAATAACCTTATCGGTGCCGATTCCCGCCGCCTGCGTAAACGGAATCTCATGCTCCGACCACGGCGTTTTTACCATGCGCTCCACGTCCTCTTCCATGTGTCCGGCGGCGCCTTCCACCATATAGCCCACACAGTCTATCAGCCGTATCTTTGCCTCCACGTCTCCTCCTAAAAGCACTCTCGCCGCTTCCTTTGGTATAAATTTTGGCTCTGTTGTTGTTATGGTCTTCCCACCTGCGCTCTGCGGCATTTCATCCCGCGCTCTTTCCTTTTCATGCTCATCCTCCATGAACGGCAGCACCATTACGTCCATAAAACGCTTGATAAAGGTGGACTTGCCGGTTCTTACGGGACCGACTACTCCTATGTATATCTCTCCTCCTGTCCGATGCTTGATATCGTTGTACAGGTCATAGGTATTTATTGCAAAATTTTCCATAAAAAAACCTCCTGCATATACTGTTATATGTATATGTAGGAGGCTTTCAATGTATCCCTCTTATGTACAAAAATTCTGCCTGTTACTGCATATTTGCGCCTGCATTGCCCTGTGCCGCATTGTATGCCGTCTTTAAAGTTTCTATCATCATATCCGCCTTAGACAACGCTTCTAACACATAGTTGCTCTTCATGTTCCATACCTTGTTGGAAGTAAAGGTATTCACTCGAATCTTCATTTCATCTACCATAAATAAAAAGCTTACCCTGCTGGTACCGCCCAAGGGGGTTTTTCCGTCATCCACCCACATTTTGCCGACCCTGTTGGCAGGGATTACAAAGCACTGGGAAGGATTCCATTTGAAAACCATGGCAATCTTGCCGTGAACTGCATCCACCGCTACGGTGCAGCCATCCGCATTAAAGGTATGGTTACGTGTAAAGCCTTGCGTATCCAGCTCTTTTAGCTTTGCTTCACGCTTTTTCTCGTACACCTTGCGGGGACCGATTGCCCACCAAAAAATCGCGCCCACGTATACTACCATAATGATAACAGCACCTACACCTGAACCGATATCAGCACTTACTCCTGCAATGTGAATCACGACTACCACCACTATACCAAGTACCATTGCCATAATAGGAAGAAAAATGTTTGCAAGCAGGTACAACGGATTCACCTTTTGAATTTTCTGTGTTTCCATACATCCTCCTTTTATAAGCCGCACGGCTTATTCTTTTCGTATTTTTTCGTTGTTTATTGTATCATATCAGCACTTATATTTCAATATGTACGCGGAGCAGATTTTCCGATTAACACAATCTCCAAAAGGACACCTGTACGGCATAGGATTTCTGCAAAGGGACGCCCTATGTCACTATATTCCCACGTCACCGCGCTCTCGCTCGAAAAGAAACGCAGCGGACGCTAAGCTCGAAAGAACCTCGCTAAGCGCCGACGTTTCTTAACGGGTTCCTTAGGGAATATAGTGACATACGGGCTGTCTGCCACCCAAACCGGTGCCGGCTCTCACCAGCACTATCTCAACTCACCATACAACTCACGCCGGCGAAGCTTGGGCATAACCCGCCTTTGCAGGATACAGTCGCCGGCGGAGCTATATGCCTGTACAGACCGTATAAAGACGTCGGCGCTTAGCGAGGTCTTTTCGAGCTTAGCGTCCGCTACGTCTTTATTCGAGCGGGAGCGCGTCTGTATGGGCATATAGCTCCGCTGATAGCGTCACTCGCAAACAGCTCTATGCTTCCCGCACAACCCTCTTAAAGTTCTTCTTCCCTCTTTTCACCACAATGCCATCGCCCTCAAAGGCTTCCACCGCATATGTCGTTTTAATATCCGCCACTTTTTCGCCATTCACAGTGACGCCGCCCTGCTCTACGGCGCGTCTTGCTTCGGAGCGGGAAGCCGTCAGCCCCGCCTTTACCAGCACGCCGAGAATATCGATTGTGCCGTCCATAAAGTCAGCTTCCGTCAAAACTGCCTTGGGCATTTCGCTTGCATCCTGACCGGAGAACAGCGCTCTTGCACTCGTCTGCGCCCTTGCTGCCTCTTCCTCTCCGTGTACAAGCTTCGTAAGCTCATATGCCAGTATTTCTTTTGCTTTGTTCAACTCGCTTCCTTCCCACTTATCCATCTCGTCAATCTGTTCAAGCGGCAGGAAGGTCAGCATCCGAAGGCATTTCAATACGTCTGCATCAGCCACATTTCTCCAGTACTGATAAAACTCATAGGGCGAGGTCTTTTCCGGGTCAAGCCACACGGCTCCTTTTTGGGTCTTGCCCATCTTTTTGCCCTCGGAATTTAAGAGCAGGGTAATCGTCATGGCATAGGCGTCCTTACCCAGCTTCCTTCGAATCAGCTCCGTGCCGCCCAACATATTACTCCACTGGTCATCCCCGCCAAACTGCATGTTGCAGCCGTATTTTTCATACAGGCACAAGAAATCGTAGCTCTGCATAATCATGTAGTTGAACTCCAGAAAGCTTAAGCCCTTCTCCATACGCTGCCTGTAGCACTCCGCCGTCAGCATCCTGTTTACGCTGAAATGTGCGCCGACATCGCGCAGAAATTCCACATAGTTCAAATCCAGAAGCCAGTCGGCATTGTTGACCATCATTGCCTTTCCTTCCGAGAAATCAATAAAACGGCTCATCTGCTTTTTAAAGCACTCACAATTATGCTCGATGGTTTCTCTTGTCATCATGCTGCGCATGTCCGTTCTGCCAGAAGGGTCGCCTATCATGGCTGTCCCGCCGCCAATCAGGGCAATGGGCTTATTGCCGGCCATCTGCAGTCGCTTCATCAGACACAACGCCATAAAATGTCCCACATGCAGACTGTCCGCAGTGGGATCAAAACCGATATAAAATACAGCCTTGCCGTTGTTAATCAGCTCCTTGATTTCCTCCTCATCCGTAAGCTGGGCAAGCAGCCCCCTTGCCTTTAGTTCGTCAAATATCGTCATCGTTTTTCTCCTTTTTGCTCTTATTTATTCACCATCAGCTTTACCATAGCCTGGTTCAGTCCGTCCACTGTCAGCTTGTACATGGGAAACAAGCCCTTTACCGCCGTCTCCGCTTCCCGCCACGGGGCATGTCCGGGCGCCATTTTGGGATTCAGCCATACTACCTTTTTATAGTGCTTCTTTACCAGCTTCAGCCATTCCCAGCCGGAAAGCCCGCCGTTTGGTCCCCTGTAATTGCCCGTATCGGAATACAACTCCTCCGGCGCCATCGCCGCATCCCCCACAATCAGCACCTTATAATCACTGTCCAGATTCCGGAACATCCAGTCCGTGTCAATCCAGTCGCCATTTTCACACTCCGGCGTCTTGTAGAGCTTGCTGTAGATACAGTTGTGGAAATAATAGCTCTTTACATCTTTATAATGATTGGATTTATGCACTGCCTGAAACAAATCGTTTAACAGGGCACTATAGGGTATCATGGTGCCGCCCGAATCCATCAGCAGGAGCAGCTTCACCGCATTTTTGCGGGGCTTCTGCATCACAATCTGCAGACAGCCGCCATTATTGCAGGTCTTGTCCACCGTACCATTGATGTCAAGCTCCGTCTCCGGAATGTCCAGTCTCGAAGAAAACTGCCTGAGCTTTCGAAACGCCATCTGGAACTGCCGGTTATCCAGCACCCTGTCGTCGCGAAAATCTCTGTATTTGCGCTCACCAATCACCGCAAATGCCGACTGATGCCCCGTCTTGCCCCCTACCCGCAGTCCGCCTACATTGCCGCCGCTGTTGCCGAAGGAGGTTTTACCCATGCTTCCAATCCAAAAGCTTCCGCCATTGTGCTCGCTGTCCTGATCCCGCAGGCGTTCCCTAAACTTCTGCTCCACTTCCTCCTTGTCCATGTGCACCTGCAAGTCCTCCAGCTCATTAAGCTGCGTCCTTGCCTCCTCGTCCGCAAGCTCCTGCAAATCAGACTTATCCAACCATCGCATCATCTGGGAAGTAATTTCCCCATCATGCTCCGCCGCCTTAAAACACTCCTCAAATGCCATATCAAATTTATCATAATCCGTCTCGCTTTTCACCAGAATCATGCGCGCTACATAGTAAAACTGTGTCATACTGCTGCCGCACAAATTTTGGGAAAGCGCGTCCTGCAGGGTCAAAAATTCTCCCAGCGTGACATGCAGTCCCTTTTCCCTGAGACTGTGAAAAAATTTCGTAAACATCAGCGTATCCTTTCCTGTCCGCCGTACCATGACGGT
>CAMWUP010000041.1 GCA_947177465.1 uncultured Lachnospiraceae bacterium | reverse complement strand
ATTGGTTGGCAGAATGTGGTTTGGTCCTGCAAAATAGTCTCCCAAAGGCTCTGAGGAATATTCTCCTAAAAAGATTGCACCGGCATTTTTAATTCTTGTCATCACGTCAAACGGATTCTTCGTCAAAATTTCAAGATGCTCAGAAGCAATCTCATTTGCCGCATCTACGGCATCCTCCATGCTTTCCGCTAGAAGAATATAGCCATAATTGGCTAGGGATTCGTTGATAATTGCCTTTCTGGACAGCTTTTCGGTAAATATCTCCACTTCCGCGGATACCGCTTCGGCAAGTGCCGCAGAGGTTGTAATCAGAATAGCCGATGCCAGCTCGTCATGTTCAGCCTGTGACAAAAGGTCTGCCGCCACGAATCTGGGATTGGCGGTATCGTCCGCAAGAATCAGTATTTCGCTGGGACCTGCAATGGAATCGATACTGACATGTCCGTACACGGCTTTTTTAGCAAGCGCCACAAAGATATTGCCGGGACCTGTGATTTTATCCACCTTCGGAACCAGACCGGTGCCAAATGCCATTGCTGCAACTGCCTGTGCGCCGCCGATTTTAAAAATAGTGTCCACACCTGCAATGTCGGCGGCAACCAGAGTTCCCGCATTTACCTTGCCCTTACTGTTGCAGGGGGTTGTCATGATAATCTGCTCTACACCGGCTGCCTTTGCCGGAATCACATTCATCAGCACACTGCTGGGATATGCCGCCTTGCCGCCCGGTACATAAACGCCTGCGCGTGAAATGGGAATCATGCGTTGTCCTAAAATAGTGCCGTCCGGTCTGGAATCAAACCAGCTTGTGCGAAGCTGCTTTTCATGAAAAATGCGAATGTTTTCCGCCGACCTTCTGTAGACAGCGATTAAACCTTCGTCCAAGGCCTGGTAAGCTTCTTTCATTTCTTCTTTCGTTACCTTAATATTTTCTGCGGTTAAGTCAAACTTGTCAAACTGCTTTGTATAGGCAAATACCGCCTCGTCGCCCTTTTCCCTGACATTCCCTACAATCTCCGCAACGGCCGCTTCATACGCACCGTAATTGGAAGGACTTCTCTTCAGAAGAGTTGTCAGGATGTCCTCCTTGGTTTCCTTTGTCAGTTTTATGATTCTCATGCCATTTATCTCCTTTTTCAGATGAGGTATTATCTTTTCTTCGCTTAAGCCTGTTTCTGAAGCGCCTCCTTCAGATTCATTATCAGACCGGTAATCCGCTCTTTTTCCATCTGCATACTGACCTGATTGACAATCATGCGGGCGGACAGCGGACAAATTTCCTCCAACACCGCAAGCCCGTTTTCATGCAGGGTGGAGCCTGTTTCCACGATGTCCACAATCACATCGGAAAGCCCTACCAATGGTCCCAGTTCCACGGAACCATTTAATTTGATAATATCCACCGTCTGATGTTTTTGGTTATAAAAATAATCCTTCGCAATATTGGGATATTTGCTGGCAACACGGATTCTCTCATGGTGTTGTAAAAGCTCCTTGGCATGTGCCGGTCCGCATACGCACATGCGGCATTTGCCAAAACCGAAATCCAGCACTTCATAAACCCTTCTGTTTTCTTCCATTATGGTATCTTTACCTGCAACGCCGATATCTGCCGCACCGTATTCCACGTAAGTAGGAACGTCAGGCCCCTTTGCAAGAAAAAAGCGAAGCTTTAAATCCTCATTTACAAAAATCAGTTTGCGGGAATCCTTATCTTTCATCTCCTCACACGTGATGCCAATCGTCTCAAACAGCTCCAGTGTCTTTTTGGCAAGTCTGCCTTTTCCCAACGCAAATGTTAAATATCCGTCCGTACTCATCATTCCTCTCATTCTGCCGCCATGCAGCACAAAAATTTATGAACGCTTCGTCATAACCACTGAAACGCCTGTTTTTCGTAGCGCCTGTGCTTCCTTCAATACCTGCCCATAGGTTTCATCGGTGTAGAAAAGCTCCCTTTTCTGTTCTGCAACAGAAATTTCTTTTCCTTGACGGGACAATGCCTCCAAAATATCATCCACAACGGCGGCAAACCCAATTGCCGGCGCATCTTTTCCGAAATGTAAAAGCAGGGAATCATATCGCCCGCCCTTTACAATCGGCTCTCCGATGCCATAAGTATACGCTTTCAAAATAATACCTGTGTAATACTGATATTTGCTAAGCATCCCGAGATCAAAGGATACATATCCTTCTGTACCATACAGGCGAAGCGCTTCATAGAGCCTTTCCAAACGTGCAAGCGCCTGCACGGAGCGCACATTCGATGCCAGTTTTTTTGCTTCCCGTAAATCTTCGATGCTGCCATAGGTATCCATTGTTTTTAAAAACAGACGGCTGTATTCCTCCGACACGCCCGCCGCCTGCAGAATATCCGCCGCCGCATAGTCGTTTTTGGCGGAAATACATTCCCGCAGCCGCAGTTCCGTCTCCTTCGACAGCCTTGCCTCCTCGCACAAGCCCTTAAAGTATTCCACTTGTCCGATGCTGACCTGAAAATCAGTTAGACCAACGTTTAAAAGCGTCTCAATCACAAGATTGACCAGCTCCGCGTCCGCTTCCACGGAAGGGTCTCCAATAAGCTCTGCCCCAAGCTGGGTTACTTCCTTCAATTTGCCCTGCAGATGGGAGGTATTGGTAAACGTATTGCCTATGTAACAAAAACGCAGGGGAACATTTTCCTCCATAAAATACTTTGCCGCACATCGGGCGATGGAGGGGGTAAAATCCGGTCTGAGAACCAGTGTATCCCCTTCCTTGTCAAAAAACTTGTACAAATCCCTAGACGCCGTAGTTCCTATCTCATTGGAAAAAACATCGAAATATTCAAAAGTCGGCGTCTGAATATCCTCATATCCAAAAGAAAGCAGCTTGCCACGCAGCTTCTCCTCCACCGCAAGCTTTTTCAAATATTCTATTCCATATATATCCCTCACGCCCTCAGGCGTGTGCAGCAAAACCTTATTCATGGAAACCTCTCCTGTCATGTTGTCACTTCATCACTTTAACGTGCTACCATAATACCATGCTACCACGTAAAACTATTGGTAGTATACTAAATACCTCTGCCATTGTCAAGCCTGTATATTTTTTCTAAACAGGTCTGCACACCTACTTTCACTCCAACATATCTTTGCAGCCATACACCTGCCACTGCAGCGTCAAGTTACAGCCGTCAGCGCATCCTGTGTCTCGTCAGACCGTATAAAAACGCCGGCGCTTAGCGAGGTATTTTCGAGCTTAGCGTCCGCTGCGTTTTTATCCGAGCAAGAGCGTGTCTGAAGAGACACAGGAGGCGCTGACGGCGTCCCTTGCCACAAAACACTACTACTCCCTATCCTCCAAATCCTTCTTCACCACTTCCAGATAGGGTACTGCCACACCGCTTTTTTTCGGTATGACATAATCCGGATTCAATTCTTCATAGCGGAAGCTCTTCCTGCCGCCGTTTTTTGCCCTGTCCCAGAAATAGCGGAGCATCTCGTAGGGCAGATAGTAAAAAATATCCCGTTTTGTATAATATATCAGAAAAAAAGCAATTCCTCCCTGCTTTTCAAACTGCTCCATAAAACGTACCTGATGCTCATGGATATTCTGCAGTGCAAAGGTATCCACTGCACATTCCTTGGCGTCAAAGCATATGGGGATTCCCTGTACCGCACCGATATAGTCTACCGTACTCTTCTGCTCAAAGTAGGCGAGTGTAATATGGCGGTGTTCTTTGTCTATTTTAATTGGCGTAATCGGCGTCGGAATTTTCTGAATCAGCGCAAGCCCGTTTTCTAAATATTTTTCATTGGTTCTGTTTATCAATTCCTCCAGCGTAGAACCTCGCAGTCCTCTGGAATTCCATGTTGCCATGCCTGCATACCTCCTTCATAACCGCCGGAAGCGGCGCCGTAAAGACCTTGCCGCTCAAGTCAGAAAAATCCTCAGACAACATGGGGAACTCCACTTTTGCAGCATGTAAAAGCTGACAGCGCACGCCGTATTTTTTCCGGCAGTCTGCATTGAACGCCGCATCCCCGTACTTCATATCTCCCATAACCGGATGCCCGATGGACGCCATATGCGCCCTGATTTGATGGGGGCGTCCTGTAATCAGCTTTACTTCAAGACATGTGACATCCTCTCCGACAGCAAGGGGTCTGTAAGCCGTTTTGACCTCCCTGCCTTCCTCTCCGTTTATCCGTACCTGATTCTTCTGTTCATCTTTGGAAAGGAAACCGGAAAGCTCGCCTGCCTCATCGATGCTTCCTTTGACAATCGTAATGTAATATTTATTGAGCTTTCTGCTGCGAATCAGTTCTGACAGCATTTGGCTGCCGGACAGTGAGACGCCACAGAGCACAATACCGCTGGTGTTGCGGTCCAGTCTGTTCTGTACAGAAGGATGAAAGGTTTTCAGCGTATCCTCCGAAAGCCTGCCGCTATGGAGCAGATAGCCGATAACCCACTCGTTTAGCGATGGTTCTCCGCTGCTGTCTCTCTGTGTCAGCACACCGGCTGGCTTGTTTACAGCCAGAATGTTTTTATCTTCATAAATTATCGTAATGCCTCTTAAGGCTCCATATGCCTCTTTATACAGTGCGGTTCTGTCCTGTTTACAGGCAGAGCCTTCTTTAGTATGCCTTTGCGAAGCACTTTCTGACGCTGCATGACGCGCCTCTGTACCGACAACCTGACCGGTAAAATGACAAAAGGTTTCGTCCGAAAAAAAGAAAGAGACAGTATCCCCTACTGCCAGAATTTCTTTTCCTTCTGCTTTTTTTCCGTTCAGCACAATATTTTTCTTGCGCAGCATCTTGTACAGAAAACCGTTTCCCGCTGCCGGCATAAACTTATGCAGAAATTTATCAAGCCGTTGGCCGGCCTGATTTTCTCCAATTTGAAACAACTGCATGACAACCTCCTACAAGGCGATACTCTTTAAGGTAACAACAATTCCCTGCGTTATTTTCTCCGTATCCGCAGGCCCTTTTAATTGCCCAAGTCTTGCTGTGTATTTACGGATATCTTTAAATATTTTGACGGTAATGCCGGTGCAGCCGTCAACCTTGAGACAAGTTGTCAAATGTGCGGCGCAGTCAGCATCTGAAAGCTTTTCACCTGGCATATAGCCTATGACGGTATTTTCACAAACTGCCATGTGAAGCACAGGATACGTTTTCTCCCTTGTGGTAAATACCAAATCATATAGGCAGGTAAGCCCTTCCGCTGCCGCCTCTATCGTTTCCGCATCGCCTTCGGAAAGACTTTTATACTTACCGTACATAATTGCAGAAACCAGACTTTTACTGGCAGGCAGGCAGCCTAAAACGGCAACGATGGTCAGAAGATTGTTGCGCGTGCCGGTTGACGCAATACCCGCGGCAAACAGAGAAAGCGAGATAAAAAAGTATATGGCAGTTCGGATAATCTCATATTTTTTCTGACTGTTAATATAATTTTTCTTCCCCTTTGCCCCCGATGTGGTGAATAAACGTTTGAAATCCATTCTGTTATTTAACCTTTCTACATTTCAGCTTCACCGCTCGAAATCGGTGCAAAGCCATCTGCAATCATATCCAGCATAAACTTAACAATAGTTTTGTCAAACTGCGTTCCCGCATGTGTTTTCAGTTCATTGACAATATGTTCCATTTCAAGCCTGCCACGGTAGCATCTTGCACTGCTCATGGCATCAAAAGAATCCGCCACACAGATAATACGGGCAAACAAAGGGATGGCATCGCCGGACAATCCCGCGGCGTAGCCATTACCGTCATATCTCTCATGATGATACATAGCGCCCTCTGCAATCCCCGGAATGGAATTAAAATCCTTTAAAATTTCGCCTCCGATTACGACATGCTGCTTGATGTTTTCCCGTTCTTTGTCAGTCAGCGCCGCCGGCTTTGTCAGGATAGAGTCGGTGATGCCTATTTTTCCGATATCATGCAGCAGAGCTATGTAATACAACTGGCGGCAGGTATCCTTATCCATATTCATCCGACGGGCAATTTCCCTTGAATAGTAAGCAACCCGCTGGGAGTGACCTCTCGTGTATTCATCTTTGGCATCGATAATATTGGCAAAGGTTTTCAGCGACTGTTCGATAATACGGCGGTCCGCCTCCTGACGCAGATTATATTTTCTGATTCTGATGTCGGAGACGGCGTATGCCAGGTCAGCGATAAAAAGTGCAAGCAGGAATACCATTAAAATCCAGAACACGGGATGCTGCCATAGCTTGTTTTCCCTGTAAAAAATAATGGCGCAGTCCTCTGCATAAAAGGTCGCGTTATGGGGCGTCATAAGCACAAAACCAAAGGAAATATCAGACGACGCCTTTATGGTACGGTTATAGTCAAGCGGCTGTATGGTAATTACATCATGTTCATAGATACATTCACCACTCCAATAGCTGTCCAGATAACTTCCCGCAGGCACGCTGACAAGCATCGTCCAGTTCAGCATATCTTTTGCAGAATCGTTGTGAAAAACAAAGTCATACTGCGCACCGACAATCTCATCTTCTTCATTCTCCAGCCATTGTTTGGCAACACTGACCTCCAGACGACATTTGGGATTTGCCAGAAATGACGCATCTGCCTGTGCCAGTCCGTCAGCATATTTTTCCTGATATTCCTCTGTGGACGGGAAAGTGCGCCCCTCCTCTCCGTAAGTATCAGCCGCCTCTTCCTGCGCGGCTTCAGATACATTCCGGCAAAAAGCATAAAAAGGCTGCTTCTCCATATGCTGCAAATAGGAAAAAAGCGTAAGACCGATTATCAGCATCGCAAGTATAGAAAAAATATTGATAAGAAGCAGCTTATTTTTTCCGTGAAACATTCCTTTTTCTCCAAAGTATTCCGCCATTTTACACACAGGCTGTTTGGGGCAGCCTTTTTTTCATATCCATTATACTGTATCAGCCTCCAAAATGCAATGTAACGTCTATTGCAGCAATGCCAGTATACGGAGTATGCCCTCCTGCGGCAGAAGCTTTGTGGCAAGCAAAAATGCCTTCATGGGGATTCCAGGAACTGCCATATCACGTTTGTGATAGGAAGCGCGCAACGCTGCGGATACACATTTCTCCGAAGTAATCATAACCAGCTTCTTTACGGCAAGTGTGCTTCCATACTGTTCTGCAATGTCAAAAAATTCCGTGTAAACCGGTCCGGGACAGACTGCGGTTACATAAATCCCTCTGTACCGCAGCTCTGCATTCAGCGCTCTTGACAGACTGAGTACATAGGATTTTGTCGCAGCATATACGGCAAAATCCGGCTGCGGCAAAAAAGCAGCAGAGGATGCCATCTGAATAATCCGGCTTCCGCGCGCCATATAGGGCAGCGTAATATACGTCATTTTTGTCAGCGCTTCACAGTTGACGAAAAGCATTTCCGTCTGTTCTTCCAAGGGAATGTCTTCAAATGCGCCCAGCAGTCCGAAACCGGCGGCGTTAATCAACATACGCACCGTTACGTCGGATTCCTCCAGAAGTCTTTCAAAATCATCCATTGCGTATTCATCTGACACGTCCATGGTAATCAGCCTGGTCGCATGCTCCATAACCTGTGCAAGCTCTAAAAGTCGTTCTTCCCTGCGGGCTATCAGCCAGAATTCGTCGATATTGGAAAACGCCGTATCCATCTGTAATGCAAATTCCTGCCCGATTCCGGAGGATGCTCCCGTAATAATAATAATATTTTTCATTATGATTCCACCTTTCTTTTCTTTTTGTGAATATTTCTGATTGTTTTTTTCGGTTTCTCCCTGCCTGTTTTCTCCGGTTTTTGGGGAGTATTATTCCGTTTTTCCTTTCTCTGGATACCGTCCTTCTGTACTGTTTTTCTCGGACGCACGAGGCATTGCTTTCCGAAACCAATTAAATCCTCTCTCTTGGCGGCGTGCAGCGCTTCGCACACCAAATCGTAATTTTTCGGATTCCGGTACTGAATCAGGGCACGCTGCATGGCTTTTTCATGCGGATTGCGGCACACATACACCTGACTCATATCCCGCGGGTCGATTCCGGTATAATACATTACCGTGGAAATGGTTGACGGTGTCGGATAAAAGTCTTGTACCTGCTCCGGCATATATCCCAAATCTCTAAGATACTCCGCAAGCTCCACCGCCTCCTTTAAAGTAGAGCCGGGATGAGAGGACATCAGATACGGCACTAGATACTGCTTCAGTCCAAACTGTTCATTGAGATGCCTATACTTTTCCACAAAACGCCCGTAAACTGCATTTTCCGGCTTTCCCATGCGCTTTAGTACCTTGTCTGAAATATGCTCCGGCGCTACCTTAAGCTGCCCGCTGACATGAAACTGTACCAACTCCCGAAAGAAACTGTCGTCGGCATCGGCAAGCAGATAGTCAAATCGGATGCCGGAACGGATAAACACCTTCTTGACACCGGGCAGTTTTCGCAGCTTGCGAAGCAGGGAAAGGTAATCCGCATGTTCTGCCCTGATATTTTTACAGGGCGAGGGAAAAAGGCATTGTTTGTTTTTACAGACGCCGCTTTTTAACTGCTTTTCACACGATGGATGCCTGAAATTGGCTGTCGGTCCGCCTACATCGTGAATATATCCTTTAAAATCCTTGTCCTTTGTCAGAAGCACGGCTTCCGCAAGAATAGATTCATGACTTCTCGTCTGGACGATACGGCCCTGATGAAAGGTCAGGGCACAAAAGCTGCAGCCGCCGAAGCATCCCCTGTTACTGATTAAGGAAAATTTTATTTCCGAAATAGCCGGCACGCCCCCTTCCTGCTCATAGGAGGGATGGTAGGTCCGCATGTAAGGAAGCGCATAAATCTCATCCATTTCTGCCGTGCTCAAAGGCGGCTGGGGCGGGTTCTGCACAACACAGACGCCGCCTGCATATTCCTCCACCAGCACCCTGCCGGTAAACGGGTCGGTATTTTCATACTGTATGGCAAAGCTTTCCGCATATTTGGCCGGATTTGCCTTCATGGTATCATAATCAGGAAGCCACAGTCCGTCATAAATATTTTCCCGTCGTTTTGTCTTGTAAACAGTACCCTGAATAAACGTGATATCTGAGACGGCAATCCCGCTGTCTAAGGCATCCGCAAGCTCCACAATGCTCTTTTCCCCCATTCCGTAGGATATGATATCCGCCTGAGAGTCAAGCAGAATGGAACGCTTGAATTTATCCGACCAGTAGTCGTAATGCGCCATCCGCCTGAGACTTGCTTCGATACCGCCAATGATAATCGGAACGTCTCTATAGGTTCTTCGAATCAGGTTGCCATATACAACCGTTGCATAGTCCGGACGTTTCCCGCTTTTTCCGCCCGGCGAGTAGGCATCTGTGCTTCTTCTTTTCTTGGATACAGAATAATGGTTTACCATGCTGTCCATATTGCCGCCGCTTACCAAAAATGCAAGCCTCGGTCTTCCTAACAGGGTGATGCTCTTATCATCCTTCCAGTCCGGTTGTGAAAGGATGCCGACACTGTAGCCGTGTGCTTCTAAAACCCTGCTGATAACGGCATGCCCAAAGGATGGGTGGTCTACATAGGCATCTCCGATAATGTAGACAAAGTCAAACTGCTCTATATTTCTTTCCTCCATATCCTGTCTGCATATGGGTAAAAAACCGTTGTTCAAACCACTTCACCTCCGTACAAGTCAATGCTGCTGAAACGAAATTATAAACATTTGGTACTTACAAAAGCGCAGCGTAGCTTTCAATAAAAAAATCTGCCAGCCTGCGTTTTTCTTCCCTGATACCGGCAGAATACGCATCCTCCACCGCACAGACAGACATTCCCGCGTTTTTGCCTGCCTGAATACCTGGAAGAATATCCTCAAACACCAGACATTTCTCAGGACTTATCCCCAGTCTTTCTGCGACAGCCAGATAAATATCCGGCGCTGGCTTTCCTTTGTTTACCTCGCACGCAGTCATGATACAGGAAAAGTACCGATGCAGGGAAAGCGCCTCTGCCGCGCTCTCCACAAGCACTTTTGAATTGCTTGTGGCAATGCCGAGTTTAAGATTAAGCCCTTTACAATATTCCAGAAATGCCTGTGCTTTTTCCTTAAAGGGAACCTCGTTTCTGTATTTGTCGCATGCCATTGCGTTCCAGTCAGATTTAATCGTCTCAAGGGAATCCGCAAGCTTGAATCTTTCCTTAAAGTAAGCTGCCGTCTCGGAAAAACTCATGCCTTCAATTTCATTCTGCAGGCTCTCCGGCAGCGCAATGCCAAATCGTCCCAGATATTCAATATCAATTTTTTGCCACATCCACATGGAATCCACCAGTGTGCCGTCCAAATCAAATATAATGGCTTCATATTCGGTAATTTTTTTCTTTAAGGGGTTTTCCTTCACTTGCATTGCAATGCCTTTCTTTTATTTTGCGGTTTACATACCCTCCCGCAGTCCTCTTATCTCTTCCTCTGTAAGCTCCCTGAACGCTCCAGCCTTCAAATCTGCAGGCAGTCTCAGCGGTCCCATAGAGAGGCGCTTCAAATAGATAACTTCATTGCCCACGGCGTACAGCATACGCTTAATCTGATGGAAACGTCCTTCTTTGATAGTAAGCTCCATTTCTGTGTCCGTAAGCCGTTTTACTACAGCCGGCAGCGTCAGCTTTGCCTCTCCGATATTGACGCCTTCTGTAAGCCTTTCCGCCGCCGTTTCAGACAGCGGCAGTTTTGTTCTGACAAAATAGGTCTTATCCACATGCTTTCTGGGAGAAAGCAGTCTGTGCGCCAGTTCACCGTCATTGGTAATCAGTAAAAGACCTTCCGTATCCTTATCCAGCCTTCCCACCGGAAAAAGGTCCCTGACGTCTATTCCCTGCAGCAGCTCCATAACAGTACGCTCTCTTTTATCTTTGGTTGCCGTTATCACGCCGGACGGCTTGTTTAAAAGATAATAGCGGAATCTTTGGTAAGAAAGAGTCCTGCCATAGAGCGTTACATGGTCGGATTTTTCTACTTTTCTGTCCGCCGCCTTCTCTATTTCGCCGTTTACAGCGGCGGCGCCCTTTCTGATCAGCTGCTTCACTTCGCTTCTCGTACCTGCGCCCGCTTCGCATAAAAATTTGTCCAGCCGCATTTTGCGCCCCCATTCCTTCATTTCTTTTCTTATCCCGACATAGAATATTGTTAAGAAGCTGTCCCAAGGATATTGCCGTGAAA
>CAMWUP010000040.1 GCA_947177465.1 uncultured Lachnospiraceae bacterium | reverse complement strand
CCATCGGACTCTGCGGCGATTTGAAATTCGGACGGACCGTACACTCTCTGATTAATGCACTGGTCCGCTATTCGAATGTCCGCTTTGTCTTTATCTCACCCGAAGAGTTGAAGGTTCCCGACTATATCACCGATTCCTTAAAGGAAAAGGGAATTCCCTACGAAGAAGTCATCCGGCTGGAAAACGTAATGCCTTCCCTCGACCTGCTCTACATGACAAGAGTACAGAAAGAACGTTTCTTCAATGAGGAGGATTATGTCCGCTTAAAGGATTTCTGTATCCTTGACGCCGCCAAAATGGAGCTTGCACGCCCCGATATGCTGGTGCTTCACCCGCTTCCCAGAGTCAACGAAATTTCCGTGGAGGTGGACAGCGACCCGCGCGCCGCATACTTTAAGCAGGCACAGTACGGCGTCTATGTCCGCATGGCGCTTATCCTTACGCTGCTGGAAATCAAAATGGACTAACGATAAAACACAAGCATATGTCTGCGCGGCGCATATACTTGTAAGCTATGAGTGACTTTCCGATAACGCCGTGCGGAAATGAGGATAAATATGTTAAATGTAGGAAAAATTGAAGAAGGCTTTGTTCTTGACCATATCAAAGCAGGCAAAAGCATGGATATTTACGAACATCTGCAACTCGGCAAGCTGGACTGCACGGTTGCCATTATCAAAAATGCCCGTAGCAATAAAATGGGAAAAAAGGATATTTTAAAAGTAGAATGTGACATCAACCAGCTTGATTTGGACGTGCTCGCCTTTATCGACCACAATATTACCGTCAACGTCATCAAGGACGGAGAAATCGTGGACAAAAAGGTACTTGTACTCCCCAAGATGATTAAAAATGTAATCCGCTGCAAAAATCCCCGCTGCATCACCTCAATTGAGCAGGAGCTGCCGCATATCTTTCTTCTTGCAGACGAGGAAAAAGAGCTGTACCGCTGCAAATACTGTGAAGAGAAAGGCGGAGCCCTTACCTAGGAAACGCTGATTGAGTCAGCGTTTCCCTATCTGCGTAGCTCCTTTACTGCTCCTTCCAGCCTTTCCAGCGCTTCCTTGAGCGTCTTTCGCGTGCACGCCAGTACCATGCGCTGGAAACAGCCGGAAGCTTCTCCAAATACATACCCCGATGTAAGCCAGAGCTTTGCTTTATTTACGATAAAGTCATGCAGCTTCTCCCCGTCAGGCTGAACCGCCGAACAGTCCAGCCACGCAAAATAAGTGCCTTCCGGCTCTACCAGCTTGATTTCAGGCAGCCTTTCCTTTAAAAACGTGCGCAGAAAATCAAGGTTGCCATACAAGTAATCCCTGCACCGGACTAACCACTCTTCTCCGCCCTCGTATGCCGCCTGCGCCGCCACCAGTCCGAGGGAATTCAACTGGGAATATCCACTTCTTCCGATTTCCTTTAAAATCTTATTCCTTATCTCTTCGTTGGATATCCAGATATTGGAAACCTGCAGTCCCGCCAAATTAAAGGTTTTACTTGGAGCCGTACATACGATGGTCCGCTCTGCCAAAGCAGGACACGCCACGGGAAAAACCGTATGCGGATATTCTGGAAGTGTAAAATCACAGTGAATCTCGTCCGATGCCACAATCACGCCATACTTTTCACATATTTCTCCAAGCCTTTGCAGTTCTTCTTTTGTCCAGACTCTGCCGACAGGATTGTGCGGCGAGCAGAGGATAAACAGCTTTACACCATTCTCCCTGATTTTTTCTTCAAAATCGGTAAAATCAATTTCATAATGTCCGTTCACATACAACAACTCATTTTTCACCAGCTTCCTGTCGTTGTCCAGAATCGCAGAATGGAGCGGATGATATACCGGCGTCTGAATCAGTACGCCATCTTTCTGTTTCGTCAGTGCACGAATCGCCATCACAATGGCAAAGACAACGCCCGGCGTTTTTACCAGCCATTCCTCCTGTGTTTCCCAGCCGAAATGTTTTTTGTACCATTTGGAAACCACATCATAATATGACCGTTTTACCTCACTGTATCCAAAAATTCCGTGGCTGACGGCATTGTGCAGCGCTTCCAGAACCGGCTCTGCCGTCGGAAAATCCATATCAGCCAGCCACAACGGAAGCGCATCTTCCCTGCAGCCCCGTTCCACAGCAAAATCATATTTTAAACTGTTTGTATTTTTACGTGAAATCTCTCTGTCAAAATTATACTCTTTCATCTCTGCTCCAATCTAACGCCTGTTCCAAGTCTGCTATAATATCCTCCACATTTTCCAATCCAACGGACAGACGCAGAAGCGTCTCCGTAATCCCCAGATGCTCCCGCATTTCCTGCGGTACATCCGGATGCGTCTGCAGCGCCGGATAGGTGAGGAGAGATTCCGTCCCGCCCAGACTTTCTGCAAATATGACTATCTTCACCTTTTGCAGCATCTGAAGCGCCGTTTCCTTACTATCTGTATAAAAGGAAATCATACTGCCAAAACCGCTCGTCTGCCGCACGCCGATTTCATATCCCTTATGTTCCTTCAGTCCCGGGTACAGAACGTTTGTTATTTGCTTTTGTTTCAACAGCCATTCCGCAACTTTTTTTGCATTTTCCTGCTGCCGCTCCATGCGGACGGCAAGCGTCTTGATACCCCGCATCACAAGCCAGCTGTCAAAAGGAGCAAGCATACCGCCCGTCGTCTTGGCAATCAGACGGAATTTATTGACAAGCTCTATGTCTTTTGCACAGAGGAAACCGGAAATGGTATCATTATGCCCCGCCAAAAACTTGCTGCCGCTGTGTACCACAATATCAGCGCCAAGCAGCAACGGATTTTGAAAATAGGGCGAAAGAAACGTATTGTCCACGATAAGCAGAAGTCCGTATTCATGCGCCAGTTCTGCACAGCCGCGCAAGTCTGTGATATTCATCATCGGGTTGCTGGGCGTCTCTATGTAAACAGCCTTTGTATTTGGCCGGATTGCAGCGCGGACCGCCTGCAAATCGGTGGTATCCACATATTCCGTATCCACCCCGTTTTTCAAATGAATCACCCTGTTCAGCCGGATGACGCCGCCATACAAATCCTCAGAGCAGATGATATGGTCGCCGCCGGCAAACAGTTCAAAGCAGGCGCTGATTGCCGCCATGCCGGAAGCAAAGGCAACGGTTCCGGCGGCGCCCTCCAGTGAAGAAACCACCTCCTCCAGACGGCTGCGCGTAGGGTTGGACTCCCTCGTATAATCAAAACCGCTTTCGTTGTGCCCGGGCTTTATATGACTGAAGGACGCCGTCTGATAAATCGGAAAACTAATGGCGCGATTTTCATCCTGCAGGGAATCCGATGGATTCCCATGAATACATCTGGTCTCAAGTTTGATATCCATTTCTCTTACCTTTCCCTTTCTGCGTTATGCCTGCCGGCATGGCTGCAGTTTACTTTTCTTAAAACCTGCCCAGTATGGCGTCGCTATAATAATCCATACTTGTATCCCGAAACATCTCTTTTTCTCCTTAGATAAAATATTCTGCCGCCTCATCTTCCCTGCAGCCGCGTCCGATATCCGCCATGATGCGGGTTGCAAGGCGAATCAGGTAATCGTCGTTGCGGTTTCTCGGATGCGGCAGCTTCACCGCATATTCCTGCTGTACGCGTCCGGGTCTCGGCGTCAGCAGAATCACTCTGTCCGCCAGATAAACCGCCTCGTTAAGGTCATGCGTGACGAAAAATACCGTTCTGTTTTCCTCCTGCCTGATTCGAACCAGCTCTTCCTGAAGGGTACAGCGCGTCAGATGATCCACCGCACTGAACGGCTCATCCATCAAAAGCACCTTGGGATTCATGACAAGCGCCCTTGCGATTCCTGCTCTCTGCCGCATACCGCCGGATAACTGCGCCGGGTATTTGTTTTCAAATTCAGTCAGATTCATCAGTCTGATATACTTTGCCAGACGTTTCTCCTGCTCTTCCTTGGGGACCTTTGCAATATCCATGCCAAAGGCAATGTTCTTTTTTACGGTTTTCCACGGAAAGAGCGAAGCATCCTGAAATACCACGCCAATATCCCTGCTCGTGCCCTTTACCGGCACATCGTCCAGAAGAATTTCTCCCGAAGCTCTGTCTAAAAGACCTGCTACCATTTCAAGCAGCGTGCTCTTTCCGCATCCGGAGGGTCCGACAATGCATACAAACTCTCCGTCCCGAACCTCAAGATTGATATCTGCAAGCGCTTTCGTGGCTTCTCCTTTTTCATTTATGTAGGATTTATGTAAATGGTTAATTTTTATCGTTGGCATTGTGATACCCTTTCTGTACTGTTTTCTGCCTTACTTCGCGTAGGGGTCTGACAGATTAAGCTCCTTCGCCGCCTGTTCTGCAAAGGTATTATTGATGATATCATCCAGATTATCAATCTCATCCTCCAGCCAGCCGTAACCGTTCAGGATGTCAAGCGTGGTCTCTACGCGATCCACCGGAATCACCGGATAATCGAGCCATACGTCAATTTCCGACTCCACCGCCTCCCGCATTGCTTCTTCACTTGTATTCATCTGTTCTGCCGCCCATGCGATAAACTCGTCAAAATATTCATTTTTGACTTGCTCATGCACCTTGTAATATGCTGTAATAAACTTCTGCAGCTTTTCAGGTTCATTCTTGATAATCGCATCGGAAGCAATAATGGTTCCGGTATAATAATCCGGAATATAGTCCCACGCACGCCCAAGTATGTGTCCCGTTCCTTCTTCCTCCGCCAGCACGGCGTAAGGGTTGTGTATGATGGTCGCGTCCACCGAACCGGAAGTGAATGTTGCGTAGGCATCCTGATAGGCGCCGTTTGCAATCAGTGTAACGTCAGCTTCCGTTAACCCGACGGACTCTAACATTTTTAATACGGACAGCCTCATACCTCCTGCTGTTCCCTGTGTGCCTATCGTCCTGCCCGCCAAATCTTCAATGCCTGCAATATCATCATTGGCAATCAGCCAGTAGCAGCCGGAATATCTCCACATGTTGCCCACCAGCTTTGCCGGAACGCCGTTATAAATGCCCGGGATATAGGTACTCGGGTCGCCGTCGGCTATATCGATTTCCCCGCGTGACAACAGGGAAAGTACGGTATCATTCGCTGCGCCGCTGGTCTGTACATTTTCAAATTTGATTCCTTCCGCCTCATAAAGGCCTTTTTCCATTGCAAAATTGTTCACCGCGCCGGTCATACCCGTCGAAAAGCATACGCGCAGCACGATTTCATCACTGTCTTCAGCCGCATTGCCGCCTACAGCCGCCTTTGCCCCACATGCCGCCAGAGAAAAAGCAAGTCCCAAGGTTGTCAAAAACGCTAAAATTTTCTTTTTCATAATCTCCTCCACTTATAGCATAGCAGATACTCTGCACCTGCAATGATTTTTACAAATCCCACTGAAATCAGCGTCACTAAAATAATAATAAAGAATACCCTTGCCGTCGCCAGATTGCTCTGTGCCTCACTCAGCAGAAATCCCAGCCCTGCCTTTGCTGACTGCATTTCGGAAAAAATAACGCCGGTCAGCACCGTCGCCGCCGAAAGACGCAGTCCGTTAAATATGGACGGCAGCGCCGCCGGTATCAACACCTTAAATACGGTCTGCACTCTTGACGCCTCAAACACCTTTGCCACTTTAATATATTTTGTATCACACAGCTTGGCTCCCGTTACCGTATTATAAAGAATGGTAAACACAGCAAAGAGAAAAATCAGTACTACCTTTGACTTAAAACCGATTCCGAACCACAGAATCAAAAGCGGCAGTATCGCCGTTTTGGGTACCGCCATAACGGCAGCACAGAACACATTCATATATTCCTCAAGCCTTGGAAAAAATACCCACAGAAGCCCTACGGTAATGCCGACTGCTGCCGCCAGAAAATATCCGGCAAATACCTCCTGCAATGTAATTAACAGATGGGGAAGCAGCGTTCCATCCGCTATCATTTTGATTCCCTTTTGTGCGATATCCGTCGGCGCAGCCAAAAATATTTTGCTGATTTTTCCGCTTCCCACTGCATACTGCATGTATATCAGAAGCGCAGCCACCGTCAGAAGCTGCAGGACAGTGATATAAGTAAATCTTCTTTTACGCTTTTCCTTCATATGTAAATCTGCCTCCCTTTACCGCTTCACTCTCAAAATATTTTCTCTCACAGCTCTGTCCCCCCGTGATAACATTCTGTGTGATTTTATGCGAGATATGTTTCGTGAAATTTTCAATGGTCGTTGTGTCGATTACATCGCAGTAGAACGTTGCAAACTCCCGAAACCACGGGTATTCTTCAAAATATTCACGCCAATTTTCCGCATACGGACAATGATCCTTTCCCCACTGCGGTATCCATCCGCAGAACGGCAGGTCTGTCACGCTCATAAAATCCTCCACCGTATCCGTTCCTTTTCCTTCTGCTGCCGCTCTTTCCCGCATAATGTCGGAACGCTCTAGCGCCTGCTCAAATACCGCCTGCCTGACTAAATCCTTTGCTTTTTCCGCTCCATAGGTTTCATAGAGCACCTTGGAAAAATGAAAGTACAGCATGGCAAACTGTCTTGCCGCCAGCCTGATTTGGTTTACCATCAGCTTCTTCTCTACCGTTCCCTCTATTTTAAAATCTTGTTTTCCCATCTTCACACTTCCTCCACAGCGCAGAATCCATCCAGAAACGCGGCATACTCTTCTTTATTTCGGAAAACCGGCTGATACTCCTGCTTTAACTTTTTCCCCAGCGCCGCGCCATCCTTCAGCAGCCTGTACGCGCACAATGCAAAAATTTTTGCAGTCAGGACATATGCCTTCTCCTCATCATCTATGGAAAAATCGGTCTGATGCAGCCCACCGGATGCGCCTCCTGTATGGAAGGTAAGCACCGGCAAAAGATGCTGCACGTCGCCCACATCCGTTGAACCGGCTCCATGCTCCTGCAAGTCTGCAATTCGCGGTTTTTCTCCCGCCGCCTCTTCTATGATTTCAACCAGCTCTTCCGGGACCGCCTGTGGCAGGGAAGGAAGATACCCCGCCGATGTTTCAATCCTACATCGGGCTCCCAGCGCATATGCCCCCGCTTTAAAGGCTCTGTCCGTTTTGTGTGCCGCATTGATAATTGCTTCTTTTGTTTTTCCTCTTACCAGAGTCTCTATCACTGCCTCCTCAGGAACCACATTGACCAAATTGCCGCCCTTCGTCAGAATGGGATGCACCCGTACACAGTCCTTTTCCGGAAAGGTTTCTTTATTATAAGCAAGTGCCTGCAGTCCGAGCGAAGCGGCATACAGGGCGTTAATCCCCTCGTGTGGCGCTCCAGCCGCATGAGCTGCCTTTCCCTTTATTTTGATTACCTTTGCCACAAAGCCGTTCGTGCTTCCGCTTCCCGCGCACAAGCCTTCCGGTGAAATATGGTGTGCCAGCGCCACGTCAACATCGTCAAACGCGCCTTCCCGAATCAGCTCGCACTTTCCGCCCCCGTAGGCTATTTTCCCCTCAGAAATAAGCGAGTTTTTAAATTCTGCCTCACCGTACTCTTCCGCCGGCGTTGCAAAAAATATCACCTGCCCGTCCAGCTTCCGCGCCACCTCTTCCTCAGAAAGTGCCAGCATCGCTCCCACAACGCCTGCAAGCTGCGCATGATGTCCGCAACAGTGCGCGCCTCCCGTCACAGGATTGGCATATTGATAATCCGGAATTTTTAAGGCGTCCAGTTCTCCTAAAAGCGCCACCGAAAAGAGATTCTTTTTGTCCTCATTCAGATATCCCTTTACCCCTGTGATTGCCAGATTGCTTTCTACCTTAGCCAAATGCTTCTCTAAAATACTTTTGAACCGCTCGCTGGTGCGAAACTCTTTGTAACCCAACTCGGCATGCCTAAAAATATCTCTTCCAAAGGAAATAATCAAATCGCTGTTTTTGTCAATCAGCTCTACTATTTTTTCTTCTGTTTTATCCATAATTGCTCCTCACCTGCTGCTTTTGTCTGTTCATGTCTCCAGCATTTCCTTTATTATAACCTCCTGCACATAAATTACAAATACTCTATAGGTATAGTAGGTTATAGGTTGAACCTATAACCATACAAAACGGGCGAAGCTTCCGTCAGCCCGCCCGTTCGTTTTATGATATACCATCCGCCTTTCTCAAATATTCTTCCGTTTTTTGAATGTACAGCGCTCCCATCCGGCTCAAAATCTGGTCCTTTCTTACAATATAGCCAATCTCCATCCGGCTGTCATCTTCACTCTCCAAAGGAACCGCCCTGTACTCCCCGCCATTCAACTCCTCACAGATGATACCGGAGCACAGCGTATATCCGCTCAGCCCAATCATCAGGTTCAGCATGGTCGCGCGGTCATTTGCCTTAATGGTGCGCGGATACTCTTTCGTACTGAAAATCTCCTCCGCAAAATAGAAGGAACTGTTCCCGCCCTGCTCAAAGGAAAGACAGGGATATTCATACAACTGCTCCAGCCGCAGCGATTTCTCCTGCGCCAGAGGATGTCCCTTCCAAAGATATGCATATACATTGCAGGTAATCAGTTTATGGAATACAAGCTCATAAGTCTTGAAAAGCTTTGACATAAAAGCCCTGTTAAAATCGCTCAGGTACAAAATACCAATTTCACTTCTCAGGGTACGGACATCCTCAATCACTTCCAACGTCTTTGTCTCGCGTATTGCAAACTCATATTCCGCAGTGTTAAACTGCTTTACCATTTCTACAAAGGTTTTGACGGCAAAGGAATAATGCTGGGTGGAAATGCCGAACTTCTTTTTTAAGTTTCCTGATTTGCCGTATTTATCCATCATATTTTCATATTGAAGATAAATCTGTCTTGCATAAGTAATAAACTCAATGCCGTCGTTTGTAAGCGATACGCCGCGCTTGCTCCGATGAAAAATGGTGATGCCAAGCTCGCTCTCCAGCTCATGCATAGCGCCCGTCAGGGAAGGCTGGGAAACGTAGAGAATTTCCGCCGCTTTGTTGAGCGAACCGGTCTCTGATATTGTAATTGCATAGTGAAGCTGCTGCAAAGTCATGTCATTTCTCCGTTTCTTTCCTTATTTATTGTGTCATTTCCATTTCTTCTGCAAAAGGATTCTATTGAAAACCTACAAAATACATGGTATTATAGGATAATAAGCAGGAGGTATTTTTATGAAAATTTCAACAAAAGGACGTTATGCGCTGCGCATGCTGCTGGATTTGGCAGAACATCAGGAAGATGGTTACGTTGCCCTGAAGGATATCGCAGAACGTCAGGGTATATCCAAAAAATATCTGGAGCAAATTATTCCGCTTTTTAATAAATCTGATATCCTGCGGACTACGCGGGGCTTTCAGGGCGGATACCGGCTCGCCAAAGCGCCTGCTGCCTGTACTGTCGGAGAAATTCTCCGCCTTACGGAGGGAAGCATTTCTCCCGTTGCATGTCTGGAACACACTCCCATCGAATGTGAGCGCTGCAACGACTGTGCGACACTTCCTGTCTGGCAGGGGCTTTATCAGATTATCAGCGAATATCTTGACGGAATCACTTTACAGGATATTTTAAACCAGCAAAAAGAACGTTCCTCTGATACGTACGTGATATAATATCATGAAAAGGAACCGTTTGCAAGTTTGTTATGCACAGAAAGCAGCACAAAGTCCCACTTAAAAAAGCTTGCGCTGCGGAATGGGATGAAAAATGAAAGCTTTGATTGCTATGAGCGGCGGCGTCGATTCCAGTGTGGCCGCCTTTCTGCTGAAGGAACAGGGATACGATTTAATGGGCGTAACCATGAAGCTGTTTCATAATGAGGATATCGGTATCCCACGGGAACACGCCTGCTGCTCGCTTGATGATGTGGAGGATGCCAGAAGCGTCGCCTGCAGACTGGATATCCCCTACCATGTATTTAATTTATCAGAAAGCTTTGAACAGAATGTCATCAAACGTTTTATTGACGCCTATGAAAACGGTAGAACGCCGAATCCCTGTATCGACTGTAACCGTTATCTGAAATTTGACAAGCTTTACAGCCGTGCAAGGGCGCTTGGCTGCGACTGCATCGCTACAGGACATTACGCCCGCATTGAGCAGGACAGCGAATCCGGCAGATACCTGTTAAAAAAGGCGCTCGATGGCAACAAGGACCAAAGCTACGTGCTGTATAGCCTGACACAGGAGCAGCTAAAGCATACGCAGTTTCCATTAGGCGGCATGACAAAGCAGGAAGTCCGCCGGATTGCCGAAGCACAGGGCTTTCTCAATGCCCGCAAACACGACAGTCAGGATATCTGCTTTGTACAAAATGGAAGCTACGCAGAGTTTATGGAAACGTACGCCAATCAGGAATATCCTGCGGGCAATTTTATTGACCGTGATGGTCATATCCTCGGCAGGCACCGCGGCATTATCCGTTATACCATCGGTCAGCGAAAAGGACTCGGGCTTTCTCTTCCCGAGCCGATGTATGTCTGTGCAGTAAATCCTGTTGATAACACTGTCACACTGGGCAGGGAATCGGAGCTGTATGCCACATCCCTGACTGCAAATGATATCAACCTGATTTCCATTCCTTCCATTCACACTCCCCTGCGGCTGAAAGCAAAGGTGCGCTATCGGCAGACGGAGCAGTGGGCAAGCGTGCTGCAGACCGATGCCGACACGCTGCAAATCCGTTTTGATTCGCCCCAGCGTGCCGTCACAAAGGGACAGGCCGTGGTGCTTTATGACGGGGATATTGTGGCAGGCGGCGGCACCATCTGCGCGGTTTCCTCTCAATCTGCTTAAAATTGCGGTTTCCTTCTGTCTACCCGAAAATCAAAAAATCACCATACGCTCAGCGTATGGTGATTTCGTGTGTTACCAAATATCTGCCATCCTGCAGTTCCTCCAGTCTCAAATTCATATCCCATGTGGTCGCCCCGACTGCCAGCACCGCATTTTCCATATAACCCTGACTGTACTCTCCGGTCTCGTAGATTCCGTACCATTTCTGCAGCACATCGAGATTCCCAAGCACGTTGGAAAAATCGTAGGTTCCGCTTCCCTTCTGTACAATCTGATTATAGCAGTCCGTATAATAATCCTGAATGGAATTCAGCACATCAGACTCCGTTTTTCCTACATCTGCCAGACTGCGCAAGGTACCGCTGCCATCCGGATTTTCCACCTGCTCTATATCCTGCGTCCGGTAAAGCTGTCCGTCGCATGAGGGCAGGTACACCGAAAGCTCCTGTCTGATGTGGGTGTCTGCATAGTCTGCATCCGTTTTGTTGAAATAATCGTAAGCGCCCGCACCCGTGTCGTCCCAGGTTGTATCTACATTGTAATAACCGTCGCTCAGCAGAATAATATTCCAGGCATGGTTCTCCCCTGCATAGCCGGTGCAGTAAT
>CAMWUP010000039.1 GCA_947177465.1 uncultured Lachnospiraceae bacterium | reverse complement strand
ATTGGGAACGCCGTGGGTCACCCATCTCGTATGACCGATGCCTGCGTACCCCGGCATGGTTTCGCCTCCGTGGGTCAGATTTTCCAGTACCTTTAAACGCCCCACTGCCTTTTGTATATTGATTTTCTCGCCGTCAAAAACTGCAATCCCAGCAGAATCATATCCTCTGTATTCCAATTTAGAAAGTCCGTCAAGTATAATCGGCGCTGCCTTCTCCGCCCCGATGTATCCGACTATTCCACACATTTTTCTCACCTGTCTGCCCCAGCTTTCACTGAAGCGTCATTCCTTTCCACAAATATGTCTACTACTAATGTATCACATCAGCCGTATGGGTGTAAAGGAATTTATCCCGCAAAAAAAGCTGCATGTTTCTCTGCGGAATATTTTGCAGGGGACGCCTGAACAGCGCCATATTCCCGCGTCGCCGCGCTCCCGCTCTGCAAGAAACGCAGCAGTGCTAAGCTCGTGGAACACCTCGCTAAGCACTGGCGTTTCTTAACGGGCTCCTTCGGGAATATGGCGCTGTTCAGGCTGTTCGCCGCACTTTCGCGCTTTCAGCCGTCAGCGGAGCCATATGCCTGTGCAGACCGTATAAAAACGCCGGCACTTAGGCGCTGTCCTTTAGCGCCTTACGTACCGCTGCGTTTTTATCCGAGCGAGAGCGCGTCTGCACAGGCATATGGCTCCGTTGGCGGCGTGACTTGCCGCAAACCTCACCGCCCACACTACTCCCAATAATAAGGCGAATCCGTACACGCCATCACCAGAAACCGCGGCAGATGCCTGTAATGCTTCCCTAGAAGATAACCTGTATACTTGCAGGCGCACTGCATGAAAAAGTGTGGCAGAAGACGCTTTTGTTTATTCCTCCAGAGCCATCCGGCAGTCTCCTTCACCATCTTCTTTCCTTCCTTTTCTGAGGGAACATCTTTGAAAATCTGCGGATTGTCAGCCTGTGATACACCCAAATCAAAATTGCGGCGAAGCTGCTGCTTATTGGTGTAGTTGTGGGAATGTATTACCTCGGCGTCCGCGGCATAAGCTATTCCATAGCCGCTCTTTACAGCGCCCGCGGCAAAAATCATATCTTCATTAAATATGGTACGCTTCACAAAGCCTCCCAGTTCATCATAGACTGCTCTTTTGTAAGCGGCGCAGACATTGGAGCAGAAGAAGGTCTTGATTCCTGTCTTTTCCAAATCAGCAAGCGTCTTAACATGGGAATTGTCAGGATAGTTGAAGCTTCGCGTATATCGTTCTATGGCGCCACAGTCCGGCGTGGGAAGCTGTCTTGCATATGCCACGGCAGCATTTTCCTGCTCAAGCGCTTTTAAGAGGTTCTCTAACAGATACGGATTCGCCGGCAGTGCATCCTGCGTCATCATGACAAAAATTTCCGCTTCCGACCTGCGAACCGCCATACGCCTTGTCCCGCCATGGTTGAACTCCTTTTGGGAAATATGATGTACACTTACTATCTCTTTATATTTTTTCCAAAAGTTGCTTCCGTATATCAACTGAGTAAAATATTTTTCTTCCGTATTTATCAGAATAATCCGATTGACCTTTACCGTCTGCCCCAGCAGACTGTCTAAAAGAGAAAACAATTCTCCGCCCGGTTTATATAAGGGGATTATCACATCTATTTTTGAGGTCTCAATGGACATTTCCATTCCCTCCTTTGCGAGAGAAAACTATGAATGAAAGGGAGCCACCCTCGCGGCTCCCTTGCTTCAGCGTTTCTATGCTTATTTTAAATCTACATACTGTGATACAAAATTGTGAATGACATTGGAATACTCCACCACCTCGGGAGACGGCTGATAGTCTGCGTCGTCAAACAAATACTCATGCAGCCACTTCACATTGTCAACCAAATCGATGCCGTATACACAGCTCCCCTTTGCACCAAGGACATCCGCCCCTCTCATGCTCGCCTCGGGGAAGCCTGCCTGGTCTACAATATTATATTTGGAAATGTCCCCGAGCAGCGCAATAATTTCATCTAAACTAAATGAAGTATATACATACTGTGATACATCATTTGCAACCTTTACCAAAGTCTGCAAATCCGCTTTTTTCGCCTGTTCTGCAATGGCAAGAATTACCTCGCGCTGAGACGCAGCCCTTGCAAAATCGTTGCCCGTCTTGTAACGGATACGGCAGTATGCGGTAGCCTGCAGACCATTCAAAAGCTGATAGCCGGTATTTTCCACGGGCGTCCATGCTACCTTCATGTCCTCTGCCATGGTCTTCTGATAGCTGTTGATATGCAGCAATTCTTCCTCGTCTACATCAAGCCATACGCCGCCCAGCGCATCGATGGTAGCTGTCAGACCGTCAAAGCCTACCGTGACAAATTCCTTAATATCCAAATCCAGATTCGTATTCAACATTTTAATTGCCTGCTCTGCGCCGCCGTAGCTGTATGCAGAATTACACTTTCCATACTTATCGTTGCCGAGATTTAAATATGTATCCCGATAAACGCTCACAAGCTTAATATCGCCTGTCTCCTCATTGATGGAAGCAATAATGATACAGTCGCTCAGAGTTCCTTTTGCAAGCTGCCCTGTCCTGGAATCCACGCCGAAAAGTACAATATTTCTGTATGTCTCCATGTTTTCGTTTTCTGCCACCTGCGGATTTATGACAATATCCTGCTCATTGAAGTCAACTGCAAATAACGGTCCCTTATTGCCCGTCGCATTGTTGTCCGCCTTGGTTCCGAAATCCTTGAACAGCCACAATGCACCCAGCAGCACTGCCAACACTAAAATTTCGACCGCAAAAATAATAAATTTGCTCTTCTTCTTTCCTTTTGCCTTCTGTGCCTGCCTGCCTGCAGACTGGTTTCCGTTTTTCCCTTTTGTTGCCATTTTTCCTTATCTCCTTATCCTCTGCTTTATCTGAAAGATTAATAAGCATTTTTATTAATAAAACCTGTAAAAAAGGTTCTGAATATTATCTTGATATCTAAAAGCATAGACCAGTTTTCAATATAATACAAATCATATTCGATTCTTTTACGTATGGAGGTATCTCCCCTGTAGCCGTTCACCTGCGCCCAGCCGGTAAGTCCCGGTCTTACTTGATGCTTTACCATATAACGGGGAATTTCTTCCTTAAATTTTTCCACAAAATGCGGACGCTCCGGTCTTGGTCCGACCAGACTCATATCGCCCCGCAGAATATTGAAAAGCTGCGGAAGCTCGTCTAAGCTTGTCTTTCTGAGAATCCGTCCGACTCCTGTTACACGGGGGTCATTCTTGACCGTCCATGCCTTTTGCTCCTCGGAAGGCTTCTGCTGCTCCATACTCCTGAATTTGTACATATAAAAAGACTTACTGTGCAGTCCAATGCGCTCCTGCCTGAAAATAACAGGTCCAGGACTGCTTATTTTAATTGCGATTGCAGCTATCAGCATAATCGGTGAGGTTATCACAATGCCCACCAGAGAGCCCACAACATCCACCAGCCGTTTTGCCATACTGTTCAAGGTATTGCTTAACGGCACATAACGAATATTGATAACGGGAAGTCCCATCAAATCCTCCGTATAGGGTCTGCTCGGTATCATACTGTTGTAGTCCGGTATAAATTTAGTATGCACACCAAACTTCTCACAAATGCTTACAATCTCTTCCAATCTGTCGTAATTTTTAAGAGAAAGCGTAATGGCAATTTCATCCAGCTCATTTTCCGGCAGTATCTCGTGCAGGTTGTCGATTCTTCCCAATACCTTGATTCCGCGGTAAAGTGTCCCCGCCGGCACAAAGTCGTCCAAAATACCGCAGACCACATAGCCCCACTCGGGATTGCCCAGAATACGGTTGATATATTCCTCTCCGGCCCTGGAATAGCCAGCCAGCAAAATGTGCTTGAGGTTACGTCCTTTGGCGCGCATGGTGCGGAGCGTTTTCCTGACAATCAGACGGGACAGGGAAGTCAGTCCGATATTCAGCACATAAAAAATGAAAAACATCTTTCGGGAATAATCATTCAGTTTTATAATGTAGAGCAACGCTACAAAAGCTAACAGCCCGATTGTATTGGCACAAAAAATACTGTAAATTTCCCGGCCATATCCGGAAGTCCTCTGCGGTTTATATACATTACAGTAATAGTATAGCAGGATATAAGCCGGCACGATAACAATCAGCGCCCGCATATAGGATTCCACCGGAAGGATACCCATATCCGGTCCAAAGTCATTGAATACCTGAAAATGCAGAAACCACGCCACCGTGTATGAAATTATGACTATCAGTACGTCCATAATCAGGTGCAGCCTGTTAAAGAGCTTTTGGTTGTCTTTAATCATACCTGCATCACCTGCTTAACTCACTTTCCGTGTTCAGATTAAGAAAAAATTGTATCATATTTGTATCATTTAGCCATCTATCTTGTTAATTTTACAAACGGCGCAGGATATTGCACCACAATTCCGCCTGTATCCGACAATAACTGCCGAGATGTTTCTTGCAAAAGCGCACCTTCCGTTTTCTTCCTTCCTTTGAAAAACAGCGGCGCATTCCCTTTATGCACCCTTTCACATACGCAGAGCCCATGCCCTTTTTCATAAAAAACAGTGTTTTAACGGAAAACCCCGCCACAAGAAAAGGTAGATTTAACACCCATTGCAAAAACGGCATGTTTTTTCCTATCACATAGACGCTGTTTGCAGAAGAAAGTCCCGTTTTAAACAGATTATAACGGGAACCGCTCGATGCGCTTCCCATATGCAGTACAGCGGCAGAAGGCTCATACCGGTTTTCATAGCCGTAAATTCGCGCACGCCAGCCGATATCCAAATCCTCCAGGTAGGCAAAATGCAGTTCATCAAAATACCCGATTTCCTCAAACACAGATTTTCTGTATATGGCAGCACCTGCACAGGCAGAAAAAACGCTTGCCGGCGCGTTATACTTATCCTGCGGCTTTCCCTTGCCGCGCGCATACGCCCACCCGAGCGCGCAGTATAAATCGCCGGCGCTGTCGATGATTTCCTCGTTTTTCATGTCCAGCATTTTGGCGCTGACGGAAAAAATACGCTCCGATTTTTTGACGGCGCGCACCAATGCCTCCGTAAATCCCTCCTTCACCTTTGTGTCATTGTTCAATAAAATGACATACGGCGTTTCGGATTTTTGGATGCCGATATTGACGGCTTTGCTGAAGCCCGTATTTTCCTTCAGGCCGATTACCCTGACGGCCTTGTGATTTTCCCTTATCCACTCCACGCTGCCGTCCGTGGAGCCGTTATCCACAACCAGAATGTCGGCAGGATAAGACTGCGCCTCAAGAGATGTCAGACAGTCCTCCAGAAAGCGCAGCCCGTTGTAATTCGGAATCACTATGGTTACTTCCACGACTCTACCTCCCGCCCCTTATTTTTTTCTTAAGCGTGGGGTCCCACACAATGCGGTAGCCTGCTTTTCTCAACGCAAGACAAAGCTCTATGCTGACGCGGCGGTATTGTGCATCGGTAAGCCTTAACTGCTTCCAGCCATATAAAAAACCATCTGCATCAAGCGTAAGGCTGTCAACCCCCACCGGCGGTTTCTCCCCCGTTCTTTTACCATTCTCCTGCAAAGGCAGAGAACCTATACTTTTTCGGATGCTTTCCCTTACAAAAGGAAGCAAATGCGGCTGTACTTCCATACAGCGAATATCCACGGCAGCCGCCTCCTGTGCCAGCAGCGCCCGATTCATGTATCCGCCGAATTTATAAAACATGCCGCCATAAGGACATTTCCCTTTGCTTGTATAGATACCGCCCACCGTCCTGAAAAGGCTCCCCGTCAGCCTGCCGCCCCTGATACCGACGCCGCTCCTCTGCTTTAAGATACTCTCCTCATACCGGATTTTGCTGTAACCCATATGTCCCTGCGGCAGGGCTTGTCCTTTTATCCCTCTGCTCTTAAGGAAATCCGCCGCCGCTCTTTGGGACGCCTCATAAGCATAATCCTTGCTTTCCGGATTTGCCGCAGTAGAGTTCTCGTGACAGCGCCAATGGTACAGCACCTTGGGAATATGGCAAATCTGCCTTTCTGCAGCGACGGGCAGCAGCGCATCGCCCCGTTTGTCCGGCGCTTCTGCAGTTATCCCGTTTACCGTAACCTCTGACACACTGACCTGAGTAACCGGCTCCGTTTCTTTTCTTCCATATTCTGCAAATATGGTTCCGACTGCGCGGAGCGCAATATCATAGTCCTGCGAGCCGTCAAATTCCCTGCGGAAGGCAAGACGCTTCATCATCTCCGCCTCCACCACCATAAAATGGCAGATATAATTGTTTGTCAAAAAAAGCTCCATATTAAAATCTGTTTTTTTGTGGTGTTCAGAATAGTATGTCCCGCTTTCGTCACATTTATCTTCGTCTGAATAGATAAGCCGCAAATGAATACCCTTTTCTTTGGCGCACGCTATCGCCGCCGCTGTCTCGGACAGTGCATCCGGCGTCAGTACATCGTCGTGATCCAAGAGACCGATGTAACTGCCTGACGCCGCCTTTAACGCCTCGTTTGTGTTCTCCGAAATACCTTTGTTTTCTGAAAGGTGCAGGTATTTTATCCTGTCGTCCCCATATTCCCTGACAATGCTGCCCACACTTTCGTCCTCCGTCGCATCCGCCAGAATCAACTCAAAATGCGGATAGCTTTGTGCAAGCACCGACGCAAGCATAGCGCGCAGATACCGCTCGTCCGTGCGGTATGTGGGAACCAGTATACTGAAAAGCAGCTTGCAGTCCTTTGCCTTCTCCCTCTGCGCCTCGAGTATCTCTGCAGAAGGCGCCTGATAGCTGTATGGTGTTTCTTTTGTCAGTAAACGTTCCAAGGCTGTGAGAAAAGTATCCCACAGCCCGTTTTTTTTCAGATAATTTGCAGTTTTTCTAAAATTGGCAATCGTAAGCTTAGACATGCTGCTCCTTTACAGAACCGCCTTTAAATCCTCTGTCAGTTTCGCTACCTTGTCAGCCGCATCCTCGAGGCTGGTTCCCTTAACGCCCATGTAGAACTTAATCTTAGGTTCCGTACCGGAGGGACGCGCACAGCACCAGAAGTTATCCGGCAGTTCAAAGTACAATACATTGGACTTCGGCAATCCGGTCGGCGTCACGCTTCCCGTCTCCATATCGATAATCTTATCCTCTTCGTAATCGCGGAAGCGGAGCACCTTCAAATCGCCAAATGCCTTGGGCGGATTCTTGCGGAGCTTATCCATGATTTCCGCAATCTGCTTTGCACCGTCCACACCCTTTAAGGTAATGGTGTACTGTGTTTCTTTAAAATATCCGTATTTCTCATACATCTCCAGCATCATATCCCAGAGCGTCTTGCCTTCCTTCTTGCAGTATGCCGCAACCTCGCACAGACACATTACCGCAACGCAGGCGTCCTTGTCCCTCGCGTGGGTTCCTGCCAGACAGCCATAGCTCTCTTCCAGTCCGAACACGTAGTTGTTGGAGCCGGTCTGTTCAAAAAGCTTAATCTGCTCGCCGATAAACTTAAAGCCTGTCAGCACTTCTATCATCTTCACCCCATAAGCTCTGGTAATCACATCCGCCATATTAGTCGTCACAATGGTGGTAACCAGCGCCGGATTTTCAGGCATGGTGTTTGTCTTTGTCCTTTCACGCAGAATATATTCCGCAATCAGCATGCCCGACATATTGCCGGTGAAGGGAACATATTCTCCTGTCTTTGTATCCTTTGCGTACACGCCCAGACGGTCTGCATCAGGGTCCGTAGCAAGCACGATGTCTGCATCCTTTTCCTTTGCCAAACGAAGTGCATAGGTAAATGCCTTCGGGTCTTCGGGATTGGGGTAGTCGAGTGTGGTAAAGTCGGGGTCGGGATTCTCCTGCTCCGGTACCACATAAACATTCTGAAAGCCCAGCTCGGAAAGCACTCTTCTCACCGGCTTGTTTCCGGTTCCGCAGAGCGGCGTATATACAATCTTGATATCGTCAGCTACTTCCGCGATTACCTCGGGATGGATAATCTGCTTTTTCAGCTCTGTCATGTAGGCATCATCGATTTCAGCGCCGATTACTTCGTAAAGACCTGCAGCCAGAGCCGCTTCCTTGTCCATCGTCTTTACCGTATTGTAGTCCGTGATGGCATTTACTTCCGCAATGATTTCCTTATCCTTGGGAGCCGTTATCTGGGCGCCATCCTCCCAGTATACCTTGTAACCGTTATATTCAGGCGGATTGTGGCTGGCAGTCACAACGATACCGGAGATGCAGCCGAGGGTGCGGAGCGCAAAGGAAAGCTCCGGCGTAGGACGAAGGGACTCAAACACATAAGCCTTGATGCCGTTCGCTGCCAGACAACATGCAGCCGTATCTGCAAATTCGGGAGACATTCTGCGGGAATCATACGCAATCGCAACGCTTCTTTCGCCGCCGCCCTGCTTTAAGATATAATTGGCAAGTCCCTGTGTCGCTTTGCGCACAGTGTAAACATTCATGCGGTTGGTGCCTGCGCCGATAACGCCGCGAAGTCCGCCGGTACCGAACTCCAAATCCTTATAAAAGCGGTCTTCTATTTCTTTTTCATCTTCCCGGATAGCCGAAAGCTCCTTCTTTGTATCCTCGTCAAAATAGTCGTTTTCCAGCCAGAACTGAAATTTGCTCTTATAGTCCATAACACATCCTCCTAATCAAGACTTTATTTTTGTGTACTATCGGCGCTTCGTCCCCGACAGCATAACTTTTTATACAGTATAACAGATTTCATGTCACTTTTAAAGAAAAATCGCTTCTGTCCAAAGAGAAATTGGGGTTGTAATAGGGGTCGCCCGCTTCCAGCGCTTCCTGCCACTTACTGCGGAAACGCTCTGACTCCGCATTGTACCGCTCTGCCTTTTCTCCTTTATCGTCAAGTCCTCTTGAGGCAGATTCATAATGGTAAAGCTCCGCAAACGGCGTAAACACATTTAAAAGCCCCATTCCGCGAAGCTTTAAGCAGAAATCGACGTCGTTCAGAGATACCGCAAAGCTCTCGTCAAGCCCGCCCGCTGCTTCATAAACTGCTTTTTTTACCATAAGGCACGCGCCTGTGACCGCAGATACATTCTGGGCATAACAAAGCCGCCCCATGTAACCCAGATTCTGACGCGGCTGCTTATAATGGGTATGCCCTGCCGTCCTGTGGGCGCCAAGCCCGATAACGACGCCTGCATGCTGTATGGTCTTGTCCGCATAGTACAGCTTTGCGCCTGCCGCTCCCACATCCTCGCGCTGCGCATACATCAAAAGCTCCTCCAGCCAGTTGACGCTGATAACCTCCGTATCGTTGTTTAAAAGCAGTATATAGTCGCCTGCCGCATGTTTTACACCCAGATTGTTAATAGCGGAATAGTTAAAGCCGCCCTTGTAGGTAACGAGTTTTACCTGCTTCTCCCCTTCCAGCTCCTTATAATAAGAAAAAGTCTCCTTCTCTGTACTGTTATTTTCCACAACAATTATTTCATAATTGTCATACGTAGACTTTTCCAAAATGGAAGAAATACACCTCTGTAAATCCTCCCTGTGGTCCTTATTGGCAATGATAATGGATATCTTAGGATTCCCGATTATCTGGTAACGGATACGGAAAATGGTTTCAAAAGCACGTGTGCTCTCTATTTTAAAGTTTTCAAAGCCATGCGCCTTCAAATGCTCTGAAACTGCGCCCTTTGCCGCCTGTATCGCATAGGGCTTGGCGTCGATGCCGGACGCCACGCTCCCCTCATGGGAGCGCCAGTAGTAAAGCAGTCTCGGAATATGGACGATTTTCTGCGCCCTGTCCGTCAGCCGCAGTATCATATCGTGGTCCTGACTGCCATCAAATTTCGTTCTGAAAAGCTCCGTGCCCTCCATCAGGTTCTTCGAAAATACGCTGAAATGACAGATGTAATTGTTGGCGCGCAGATTGTCCGGCGCATAATCCGGCTTAAAATGCATGGTCAGCATCCGGTTGATGTCACCGCTCTTAAAGGTCGTCTCATCGCAGTAAAGATAATCCGCCCCCTGCTCGTTAATCGCCTTGACATAGGCAAAAAGTGCGCTCGGGTGCAAAATATCGTCATGGTCAAACAACCCCACGTACTCCCCTGTCGCCATTTCATAACAGGCGTTTGTATTTTCTGCAATCCCGCCGTTTTTCGCAAGCTTATGGTATACAAGCCTGCTCTGCGTGTTTTCTGACACATTTGTCACATGCTCTTTCGCCGCAAGATACGCCCTGTCTTTCTCTATATATTCCTGACAGATATCCCCTACATACTTATGTTCCGCGTCGGAGCCATCCGCCAGACACAGCTCCCAGTTTTCGTAGGTCTGCGCCAGCACGGAATCCAGCATTTCACGCAAAAATCCATCGGGCGTATTATAAAGCGGAACCAGAATACTGATTCTGACAGGTCTGTCAAAAACAGTCTCCCGCTCCAAAGCCGCCTGCTCCGGCGCAGGAAAGCTTGCCGTTCCAAACTGCTTCATGGCGATGCGCTCCCTTTTTTTATACGCCACCTTAGCGGCAATGCCTCTTGGTCCGCCGCAGTTTGCCACCCGCCCGGCCTGCCGGATTCCCCAGTGCATCATACGCCGAAACGGTTTGCTGATTTTCCAAAGCGGATTTTTTTTGATGCGGTCAAGCTTAAACTGCAGCTCTTCATTACTTGCCTCCAAATCGGCTATCCTTCCCGCCAGCTCCGCATTTTTGATATGTTCTTTTTCATATGCCTCTTTATAATCCATATCGCTTCTCCACAACGCTTCCTGTCACAGGCTATTTTCCGATTAACTTATCCTGATTCAAAATATGATTGACAAGCCAGTCCGTCACAATGCGCAGCATTTCTTCTATCGTCTCATCCTGATTTTCATCAATGGCGTTCAAATCCCATTCTTCCATTATCTGCCGCAGTGCGTCATGCTGGCTCTTCTGGGTAAACATTCTTTTATACCCAATGGACTGCATGTACGCCTCTTCATGTGCAAAATGCGTCAGGGTATAATCCTTCAACTCCTCTAAAATTTTCCTGATGTTGTCGTACTTATCCGGAATAAATTCTTCACATTTTAACTCATAGAGCTCCTCCGCTATCTCAAAGAGCCGCCTGTGTTCCTTGTCAATTTCCTCTATCCCTGTCAAAAACTCCTCTTTAAACTCATACATAAAAAAACGCCTCCGTCTTTTTCAAATAATCATGCTTTCTTCTTTCTCTCTTTTCCTGATACAAGGGTGCGGGTACTCCAGTTTATCAGCTCTGCGCCCGATATCTGGTCCCTTGCCATAATGCCGATGCGGTACTCTCCGGATGGAAGCGGATGCAAAAACGATACATAAAAACCACAGAGTCCCACATTAACCTGATCCATATTTCTTTCCAAATCAGAACGGTACTGCTCCGTAAAATCCATACTGTAGATAATGTCCGGCTCGTCTGTTTTCTTAAACAGAAGCTGCTTTTTGAAGCAGGCATTATCGCTGCCGAGCACCACTGCATAGCCGTTCACCCGCTCTTTATCC
>CAMWUP010000038.1 GCA_947177465.1 uncultured Lachnospiraceae bacterium | reverse complement strand
GCCATGTACCGCCTTTTGTGAAGGCAGCGACAGCAGCATCCACTGCAAATGCATTCGGCTCCGCAACTTCATCCGTATTCAACGCCCGCCACATTTTATGCCGCAGATTTTCATCCGGTACCACAACCGCCGCCGTCTGGATTCCTGCCAGATTAAACGCCTTTGTAGGGGCGATACAGGTCACGCTGATTTTCCTGCATGTTTCGGAAACAGATGCAAAAGGAATATAGCTGCGGGCGGGAGCCGTCACATCACAATGGATTTCATCGGATATAACCGTTACATGATACTGCGAACATAATTCCCCGATTTTTGCAAGTATCTTCTTGTCCCATATTTTACCCACAGGATTGTGGGGATTGCAGAGGATCATAAGCGTTGTCTGCGGGTCTGCCAGTTTTCGTTCCAGTTCTGTCCAGTCAATCGCATAGTTTCTGCCATCATAGATAAGCGGCGCCTCCACAACATTTCTTCCGTTATTGACAATGGAATTGAAAAAAATATTGTAGACAGGCGTCTGTATCAGCACATTTTCCCCTGCTGTAGTCAGCTTTCTCACTGCGCTTGATATGACAGGCACCACTCCCGTGGCAAAGATCAGCCAATCTTTCTCCAGCTTAAACTGATGCCGCTTTTCCCACCAATGAATATATGCAGCATACCATTCTTCCGGGATGATGGTATATCCAAAAATTCCGTGCTCCGCCCTCTGTAAAAGGGCCTCCCTGACTTCCGGCGCTGTCGGGAAATCCATATCAGCCACCCACATCGGCAGCTCCCCATCCGGTACATTCCATTTCAGACTGTTTGTGCCGATTCTGTCTGTTTTAAGATCAAAATCATAAATCATGTTATATTCTCCGCTCCCTTTTAAACGGCTTTTTGCAGCTTATCCCTGCAGATAATCCTTGTCTGATCGGGATTAATTTTATCTTTTTCCAAAATCAGCTCCCCGATATGCTCCGCACGGATGATTCCGCCGGTGGGATTCATGACACTGTCTATCCGGCTGGTAATCTCTGCATCCACCGTAGAATATTCAAAAGCAAGGGTCGTATTAATTAACTTACAGTTTTTCATCACGAGATTGTCAATATAGCACATCCCCTGTAAGCTCTCTATCGTGCAGTTCACAAGTGTTAGGTTCTTAGCATTCCATCCAAGATATTCCCCAGAAATAAAAGAATCATATACCGTTACATTTTCACTGTTCCAGAACGCATCTTTAGACAATAGTTTTGCATGATGGATTTCCGCATTTTTTACCCCGTCGAAAGAGTAGTTGCCTGTAAGGGTAAAATTGTCTATCTTCATATTCTGGCTGTTCATTGCGAAATAGTCCCCCCGCGCCGTCACATGCTCCATTTCCACACCGTCACAATTCCACAGGGTTTCCGCCGCATTCACGAAATTCACATTTTTCAGTTTCACATCATGGCAGCGCCGGAAATTTTTGGGTGCTTCAATGACCGTATCCTCCACAGAGATATGGTCTGTATACCAGATACCGGCACGCCCCATTTCAAAAATACTACAATTTTTCATTGCAATGTCCCTGCTGTACCACAGCGGATATTTCCACTTAAACATACTGCCCGTCAGCTCGATATTTCTGCTCTCCTTTAAAGGGGATTCCCCATCATCAAAAATGGTATCCACGATCCGCAGATTTTCTCCTTGAAAAAGTGCACGCTCTCCTGTCAAAAATTCCTGCATGATTTCACTATTTCTGCTCATTTTTCCTGCTCCTTTCATCTCTCGGTTCATCCTGTATTTCTCCTTCTGCCATTATTATAGAAGGCTTTCTCTTTTTTAACAAGTATCCCTTTGTTTATCAGTTAATACCCCTGACTTATAACAGCATCTGTACGAAAGATGCCGTACTAAAGCGAACAAGTTCGCTTGGGCATTCTCCTCCCGCTATTCTCCGTCCTCTGCGATCAGCTCCACAATGCTCACCCTTGACAGTCTTGCCGAATAAATCCACGCAGACAGAGCAAACAGCATCGGTACTACAATAATTGGTACAATATTTCCCAACATGCTGAAGCCAGCCTCAAATTCGCCGATTCCAAAATTCTTAAATACAGATCCGATCACCGGGTCCGCCAAAATTCCTGCTGCCGCAAATCCCAGGAGTGCGCCGCCCAGTACGACAATGAGGAAACGCAGGGCGAAGGATATCCGAAGTTTTCCCGTATACAATCCAAGGCTCTTGTAGATTGCCATATTGCTCTTTTCCGACTGGAGAAGCTTCCCCGCAACCAGAGCTACCGTGATCAAAATAATCATTGCCGTCACAACATACAAGCCAACAATCAGCATATGCATGACCAATACGATTCCGCTCAGTCCCGACCAGCTATTGGTGTGGACGTCGATCCCTCTGTAATGTTCCTCCAGATAGTCGTACACATAATCGCGCACGCTTCCGTCCTCTAAGATGTAATGCCTGCACCAGATATATCCTGTAATATCACCGATTTTAGCATATCCGCCGATGCTCATTCCGATATTGGTGCCCATGCCGTTCGCACACTGATAGATGCCGGACACTTCATAATCGCCTGTCTTTCCATTCGCCGATACTCTGACTATGTCTCCGATTTCCAGACCCATTTCCTGGGCAACCGTATCCGTTATAAGAATGCTGTTATCATCACACACACTTCCGCTTAACATATGGAACCATTTTGTATCATCCAATACATTTGCTGTATATTCCTGTCCGTTTACCGTCACGCTCTGCATGGCAAGTTCATACTGTTCCACCACTGGAGAATACCAGTTTATGACGCGCTCGATCTCGTCCATTGGTACTGTCTGGTTCAGCGGCTGTACACCCAGATCATGCTCTGCCACACTAAAAGAATTCATAAGCCCTTCCCCATTTGGTCCGAGCCATGCTCCCATATGACCGATTATAGAAAGAAAAACGGTAAGAATCATCGCAATCAGACACAGAGAAATATATTTGTTCCGGTCTGCCAGAACTTCCCTGACAGCAATATGAACCAGTAAATAACGTTTGGAAAAAGGGGACTGCACTTTCGCAGAACTTTTCGCCTCCCGCAGCGTCTGCATTGGCGCGATATGAATAATCTTGCCTGTCTGTGTGAAAACAGCCACCGCAAAAACCAACATACATATTACAAACATGCCGGACAAAAGACCAAACGGCGTCCTGATATCCACAAGCATTCCGGTGGAAGTCACCATTCCCCGTGCAATGTTCCCTGCTGCTATTTTGCAGAAAGCAGCTCCCAAAACCACTCCCAGAAAACCGCTTCCTCCATAAAGAGTCACATAGATACTGCGCAGAATGTTTCCCGTAAGTCCCATGGTCTGAAGAATCGCCATGTCGCCCTTTTCCTGCTCGATCACAAGCGTCAGACTATGCTTGATCATAATCAGACAGATGACGAAAAGCACCACGGAGAAAATCATCAGGAATCCCGATACAATATTTTGCAGTAAGAGCATATAACTTAAAATGGAATCCTTTCTGTAAGTAAAATCCATGTATCCTGCCAGCTCCGTATGCTCCTGCAGTTCTTCATAAAATTCCGTATCGGATAAAGCGCTTGACGAATCTTTGGAAATATGGATCATCGCTCCGCTTCTCCCTAATACATCTATCGCAGCCGCATCCGCCATAATTTGAAGCATTTCCTCATAATCGGCACTATTTACAAGAAAGCTTTTCATATCGATCATAGAGCTTCCCATAAATGCATCTTCAAAATATCCGGCTACCATAAACGTTTTTCTCCCGTTTGTACGGGACAGGTTAAACCGAATCGTGTCACCGATCTGCACATCAAACATGCTTTCCATGGCAGGGGATATATAAATACTTCCCACAGAAATTTCTGAAAGATTCACAACCTCTCCATTCCTGTCTATAAAACGATAGGGCATCGTCCCGTCATACGAAATCAGCTGACCCTCATTATCAGAATAGTTTCCGTTCACTTCATATCCGGCGTAAATAATCTCCTGCAGGATGGCGCTTTCCACCTCTTCGATCTGCTCGATCTCTCCGAGCAGTCTTTCCGGCTGTCCGCTCACCCATACCGTAAAATCGCCAAATCCAAGCTGGTCCATCTTATCTTCCACAGTGGCTGTTCCGCTTGTATACAATGTAATGGCAGAAAACAGGCACAACGAAGCAATCACAATCATAAGGAATAAAGCACAGACAGAAAACCTTTGCCGTTTCCATGCCGCCCAAAGCAGCATCTTATATTTTCCCATATTACCTCCCATGCCGCATGGCGGCATTAATCATCAATGGGAAGAACGCCGCATTACAGGCGTTCTTCTGGGTGAAAAAGATTTGCTCGCAAATCTTTTTCACCCTACCAACCTAGACCTTCCAGCCACACAGCCAGTTTCTTCTCCCGCATACTATCGTCTTTCTTGTATTCTGACAAAGCAAGCTCTGAAATCACCCTGCCGTCCTCAATATAAAGAATACGGTTTCCCCGCAGTGCAGCTTCCTTATCATGTGTCACAAGAAGAATCGTCTGCCCTTTTTTATGAAGCTCGGTAAACAGATCTAATACTTCTTTCGTATTGGCTTTATTCAATGCTCCGGTCGGCTCATCCGCAAACAAAATAGCAGGATTTCCCATAACGGCTCTTGCTACTGCTGCTCTCTGCGCCTCTCCTCCGGATACTTGTGAAGGTAATCTGTCCACCGCATCCTGCAAATTCATCTGCGCTGCCAGTTGTTTTGCTCCTTCTCTTACCTCCTTTTCGCTAAGCCCGCTTCCAATCAACCCTGACATTACAATATTTTCATAGAGAGTCAGATTGCTGACTAGATGCGTCTTTTGAAATACGAACCCGAATTTATCAGCCCGAAGCTTTGTCAGCTCCTTTTCCGACGCTCCTGTAATTGTCTGATCACCACAGTAAATAGTTCCTCCCGTCGCCTGCTCCATTCCGCTGAGACAGTATAACAGGGTAGATTTACCCGAACCGGAAGTCCCCATAATCACAGTAAAATCTCCGTCATAAATTTCAAGATTAATTTCATTTAAAACCTTTGCTTCTCCAAAGGTTTTCACAATTTTTTTTCCGGCAATAACAGGGGTTTTCACCTTTTTATCCTTCATGACCACGCACTCCTTATCATCATAACGATTCCGAATAGCAACATAAAGCTGCCTAAAATTTTGTTCAGCCATTTATAAATCTGATCTGTAATCCGATCCTTAAGCAAGGCAACTACGCTGCTTATTGTAAGCCACCATCCAAACGTTCCTCCAAGAATACCCAGAATCAATCCGGCGCCTTCTGCTGCGCTTACATTTCCGTTTATATCAAATGCCGCAAATGCGACCATAAAGGACAAAATGGTCGCCGGATTCATTACCGCTGTCCCAAAAGAACTCAGAAAACAAAAGACTAAGTTTCCTTTCGTCTCCTGCGCTGCATCCGTTCTCCCCTTTTTGCGCAAAATGGAAATACCCAGTGCAACAATAAAGACTCCTCCCACAACCTGAAATACATTCTGATGCACTGTCAAAAAGTCGGCAACAATAGCAATCCCGAATATCCCTGCCGCCGAGTAAAGCAAATCTGCGGCTGAGGAACCCGCTCCCGTAATAAGACCGGCCATAAAGCCCCGTTCCAACGTCCGCTGAATGGTCAGCGCACCGATTGCACCCGCCGGAACACCAAATATCAATCCGATTAAAATTCCTTTCACAACATAATTCCATATCATTTCCTGACACCTTTTCACCATTGCGGATTGTCTCTTTTTGTCTCATGCCATAACAGAATCGTCCTACTTGCTAAACTGCCTTTTTGTCATTCATCATTTTTACAATTAACGGTTTCTTGCCGGTACCAGGATTCGCCGCAATGGTCTCCACGAAACAAACCTCATAAGAAATATTTTCCAGCGCCTTATCTGATAGTAGTGGTTCAATGATACTTTCTATACCATGTGTAATCGTTTCTTTTGAAGCATCCTTTGAAATCTCAGCCATAATCTGAAAAGCTTTGTCCGAAGTCTGCACAAACTGGTAATCCTTCAGACCATCCACACAAATTCCCTCCACAGACAGCGGATGAATAAATTCCTCTGTGCCGTCTGTTTTCTGAAACCACATTTCATCCTCATTCCTGCACAGGAGCACCTCCGCCCTTGAAAACCCATATGGATCATTGGAAAGCCTTTTTTTCGGTCTGAGTGTATCTGTCAGGTGGTACCGTATTAGTGGCTGTGTGAAATTGTACAGGCAGGTAAGGTACATTTCTCCGTCCTCAACTTCTATGACATTCATATCGTCAAACAGAACCATGCCGTCTCCGGTCTTCTCCTCCAGCCCAAGGGCAAGCGACTCACTGGCACCGTAAAAATTTATTACCGGACACTGAAATGTGTCTTCCAAAAAACGCCGCAGTCCCGTCGAAAGCGGTTCCCCGCAGGAAATGACCCTCTTGACATGATTCGGGACACGCCCTGCTCTCACCTGCTCCGCCATCAGCTTAATTGCGGATGGATATCCGATCACAATATTGGGATTAAATTTTATCACTTTCTGATTTCCCTTCTCAATCGGTTCATTGATGTCCAGATATTCCTGTCTGGCATGCAGCCCTGAGATTCCGTCCCCTACCGCCATAGCTCCCGCATAGCGTCCGTCTGTGGCAGCAATATATAGTATTCTCGGCTTTCCGGCAAGCAGCTTTAGGATGTCAATCATACCCATCCCCCACAAAGCCCCTCTGATAATACCGAGAAGCATCTGTCCCCACGCTTTGTCATCATAGACAAAATATCTGGGAATGCCCGTGCTGCCCGACGAATGAATAATATGGTATCTGCCAAGATAGTTTTCTGATCTTGAAGCAGGACTCTCGTCAAACTTTCGCAATTCCTCCTGCTTTACTTTAGAATCTGTCACCAGCTCATCATAATTTTGCATCAATAATTCTTTGGTAATGACCGGAAACTGCTTTAATGGTATCCTGTCAAGATTTTTTTCCGAAATGCCAGCCTGTTTAAATGTTTTGCGGTAGTAAGCAGAATTCTGATAAGCATAACGCAGCAGCTTTCTCAATTTCTTATCCTGAAGTATTTTTATCTGCTCCTCACTTTTTGCGGTATTTCTCTTAAGCTGGTACAAGTCCCATAACAAACGTATGTATCCCATAGTTCACCTCTCACTTCACTGCAGGCTCAGCCATAAGCTGACTTTGAATTCTCTTTTCCAGTTCAAGGCTCGAAAAGGGTAAAAGCATAACTCCTGCCGTAGTCTTCCCTGTGATAATACTCTGCGGTAAGCGCGGACTGATCGAACACCACACTCCACTCTGTGGATTCAAATTCTCCGAAGTTTCCTTTACTGACACTGGATAATGCATCCCGCACCTGTCCGCTGTCCATCATCGGTTTTTCTGCTAATATCTGTTCCAATATTTCAAACCTTGTATGGGACTGGCTGGTCCCGATTCCGTTTTTCTCGCCCTCTGACACATAGAAATTAGTGAGAATCGGCGTCTCTATCACATTCATCTCGTTATCCACATACTCGACGGCCACACTTCTACCTGTGCTGTCTGCAATGGCAAGATGTACCATATAACCCATGGATGCGTGAAAATCATACTGTTCCAGCAGTTCCAGCGCTTCCTCCACATCCGCCGCCTGATTCAGCAGCATCCGAATTGCCGTCGTTGTGGTAATATCCGGCTTCTCTGTATTTTGGGAAATAGTATCTCCATCCTGAATCATATTCACCGATACGCAAAGCCCTTTTTCGTTCATTCCGTCTAAGGGTGCGTAAAGTGCGGCAGCAGTCAGTATTTCATCCATTAAATATTGGGAAGCCAAACCTGTACCCTGACGGATAAAATCCACGTTCACCGTCGAGAACGAGGCATAACCGTTTTCAGGATAAGAAAGCACTACCAGCGCATCACATTTATTCCAGTCAAAATTTCTTCCGAAATAATAACCTCCATCAATATTTTCCACCGATATCGTGCTGCATCCAAACGCATTACCCTCAAAAGAAAGACCTTCTGCGCTTCCAATCATCGTATCTGTCAAAAACTGCAGCACTTCCCGGTCTGACTCCGCTCCACCCTGTTCCAGAAAAGCACCAAAATCCGTCATTTCCTTCAAAACGGACTACAGAAAACCCGGATTCCAGTTCTGTGACCGTTGTGCCAACCTCGATATATTCCGTCGGCTCCTGGTCCTTACTTTGGGTTTCCTGTGTTTTATCTGATTGAGCTGCCGTACCCGCTTCTGCTCCTTCTATCCCTGCCTGATCATCTTCAACTGCATTTTGCCGGTTTCCGGATGCGGAACGATTTCCGCATCCGCTCAACAGTACGGCAGTCATTATAACTCCAATCCATAGCTTCGCTTTCATCCTGTTACTTCCTCGCTATTCTATCACACGAACCGGTATTACAAGACAGTCCCAGTATTCCAAAGGCTCATTGTCTCTCACTGCGTCCACAAGCCCTTCCGTAGTTGTGAGCGTACCAATCTTGGTATAGTCGCCCTCAATCTGCGCATCCTGATAAAATAAGATCACTCTGTTCGGATAGGAGTAATAAAGCTCTCCCGCTTTTTCTTCCGTATAATGCTGCGGGTCATCCGGAATCTCATATCTGCTGGGAATGTCATAAAACTGCAGGACGTCCTCATTTTCATAATTTTCATAGGTATAGATCGGAAGGTTATACTCCCCACGGACCGCAAAATCTGCAAGTGTCGCCGCTGTATCATTATCCTCAAGTTCTACCGTATAAATAGGACCGTCATAACCAAACTGCATTGTCATGCCCGGCATATCATTCTGGGAGCTCTCTGCAGAATCTGCACCTGCCACATCGGTATTCTCTTCTTCCTCTGTCTGCGCAGATGATCCTGAAGCATCTGAACCCTCAATCACCTCTCTTGGCGGTTCAGAGGGAGCCGCTGCTTCCCGTCCACATCCCGTTAATAATCCGGTCGTCAATAATCCACATGCTGCAAGTGTCACAATCATTTTTCTTCTCATAATGTTTACCTCCATCGTTTACATCTTTGTTGTTTATATTTTTTATGATTGTATTGTAACAAGACCCGCTTTATTGCAGAAGTCTCGTTTTGTTCACAAGTTTAAACTCAAAGGTATATACTGTTTTATGGCTTGCTTTTCCTGATACAACGCCTTTCCCAACTCTTTTTTTCATTTCTTTTTTATTTTCCATTATATATGCCGCCGTATTCAATAACAAATGCTTATATAACATTCGTTCATATAGACAAAAGCTATGTGTAATCTATTGCAGCAATTTACTATTACATAAAAAAACAGGACTGTGAACAAAAATTTTTGTCACAATCCTGCCTTTCGGAATCACCGCAGCAAATCTAAATACCATTCTTCCACATCCAGACTAATCCATTGTAAATATACTGCATGGCAGCCTCCGCATTGTGCTCGTTGCCTTCCTGCACCCGGTAAGCCAGATTACCATCCTTTTCATTGTCCGCATCAATAAAGATACCTTCAGGCGCATCTAACATCGCCTCAATCTGACGTGAAAACGCCAAATAGTCAAAATCTTCTGTCCCGGACATGGCATAAATAAAGAAATCCTCCGGGCCATATCCGGAATTGGTCACAATACTCTCCATATACTGTCCGTCCGACGTCAGATCACCGCTGGACGGCAAAAAGTAACGGAAATACGGCAGACAGTATTCAAACGTATGCCAGGTGGCAACAGACCCCATAGAAAAACCACAAAATGCGCGATGATCACGGGAATGCTCCAAATCCTCAATCGATGTGCCTTCCGCGTAAGTATTGTATTTTCCCTCCACTGCCGGAATCAGATCGTTTATCAGCTCATTGTGATAATTATCCGTCAGTCTGAGTTCAAGACTATAGTTATCACTGTCATTAGGACTCTCATTATTGAATGTGGGACATACGATTATGACCGGTTCCATTCTACCATCCTGCATGGCATGGTCAACCACGTTCTTAAACACATTCGGATTCTCCGGTGTGCCCAGATAGGTGGTCTCATTCGCCCATCCGCCATGCATCAGATAAAACACATTGTACTGTTCGTCTTCGGAATAACCATATGGCAGATATACATACGCCGTCTTCGTAAGCATTTTGGTACGCTCCTCATAACTGAAAGACTCATACGTCGTGTATTCCAGCCGTTCCAATGTTCCCTGCTGCGATGCCGGAGAATAATAGTCATCCGGAATCTGAAGCGGTGTATCGGGAATGCGGACAATATCTTCTCCCTGATCTGACGAACCCGTTTCTTCATTTGGGACTGTTTCATTTCCGACTGGTGCGCCTGAGTCCGTTTCACCAACATCAGAAACTCCCATGTTTTCCGGCACTGTCCTCTTCTGCGCGCATGCAGTACACATCATCAAAGACAGTACCAGAACCAGTAAATTTAATTTCTTCATACCCGTTTTCCTCTGCTCTTAATTATTCGCAAACACATTTTCCAGCCACTCTGCATATGCCGGAATCCAGCCTTCCGTATAGCCGTAACCGTGAGGTTTTCCATCCAGCACATCAATCTCTACCGGAACCCCTGCTTCCTCCAAAGCTTCTATACAAGCCTCAAATTCCCTCACAAAAGGGTCTCTAGTTCCAAAGCAGAAATAGGTTGGCGGCAGATTGGACGCTGCAAACTTCTCTACATCTTTAGACGCAATACTCAATCTGCCGTAGAAGGAATAGATCATTCCGTCCGCTGCCGCATCCGCAGAAACACCATCCAACACATCAGGCGTATAATCTGCATCAAGCGCTGTTCCATTGACTGTGCCGTCAAAATTCAACAGCATTTCCCCCGCAAGAATACCTCCTGCAGAAAATCCCATCACCGCAATGTCCTTTTCATCAATACCGTAAACATCCGCGTTTTGCCGTACGAAGCGCACCGCACGCGCTAAATCCAGCGCCCCTTCTTCCTGTGTGTAAGGCCGCAGGCGATAATTGACCACAAAACTCTGATATCCCAATTCGCGTAGTGCCTCTGCAACCGGAGTTCCCTCATTCTGGTCTGAGCGGTACTGGAAGGCTCCGCCGGCACAGATCAGGACAGCGCCCTTCACTTCCGTTCCTTCCAGTACGGGGAATGTCACAATGTATGGACGAAAATCCGGATCATCTGCATAGTATCCATTGTTTTGCGTATACTCCGTGATAGCCGGCATATTGTTTTCTTCCCACAGATACAGTGTCTGCTGATTTTGCGGATCGGCTTCTGCACCCGCTACGGTGTCACTGCTGCTTTCCGGCATCTGATCCTCCTCGTGGAGCCTCAGGCTTTCCGCCCACTGTCTGATCTCTTCCTCACTGTTTGCCAAGTCGTCTCTTGCAATAGAAAGTCCATTATCACTGACAAATGCTCCTGGCTGCAGTTCAGAAATTGCCTCTCTCGTACTGCCAAAACCACTACCGCCATGCGTCACAAAGGGAATAATGGTTTTTGCGCCCAAATCATACTCCTCCAGAAACGAATAGACGGGCATCGGCATATCCATGATCCAACTGGGATAGCCCAGAATAATCG
>CAMWUP010000037.1 GCA_947177465.1 uncultured Lachnospiraceae bacterium | reverse complement strand
GTGCGGGCACTGTGAGGCAAGGGTAAAGAAATGCCTTGAGGCGCTGCCGGAGGTTACAGAAGCGGTTGTCAGTCATGAAGCGGGAAGTGCGGTTGTGAAGCTGAATGGAGAAATTGCCGATGAAACGCTGAAAAAAGCCGTGGAGGAGCAGGATTACAAGGTAGTTTCCATCGCATAGCGGGGGCGTATGGGAAAGCTCTGTGTTTGATGTAAAACATAAAACACAGGGCTTTTTCTGTATGCGAAAAGATGCTATACTCATAAAAAGGAGATAAAGTCCATGAAAACCTTCGATTACAGTCAAATCAGCAACCCCGAATTTTACAAGGAAAATCGTCTGGAGGCACATTCCGACCATGTACATTATCCCTCATGGGAGGCGTACAGGCGAAGGGAGAACCCTTACCGCTGCAGTCTGAATGGACTCTGGAAATTTTCTTATGCCAGAAATTTATCCTGTGCAATTCCAAACTTTGCAGATAAGGACTACGACTGCAGCGCGTGGGAGGATATCAGGGTGCCCGCCCATATTCAGATGGAGGGCTATGATGCGCCTCAGTACGTCAATATGCAGTATCCGTGGGACGGCAGGGAGGAAATCGGCATAGGAGAGATTCCGACGGAATTTAACCCTGTGGCAAGCTATGTCACTTACTTTGACTTGCCTGCGGGTTTTCAGGATAATCCGGTGTATATTTCCTTTCAGGGCGTGGAGAGCGCCATGATTCTCTGGTGCAACGGATTTTATGCAGGCTATAGCGAGGATTCCTTTACGCCTTCTGAATTTGACCTGACAAAATATGTACAAAAACAGAATAATAAGCTGGCGGTACAGGTGATTAAGTGGTCGGCAGGAAGCTGGTGCGAGGATCAGGATTTTTACCGTTTTTCCGGTATTTTCCGCGACGTGTACCTCTATACAAAGCCAGAAACCCATGTGGAGGATATTCGTGTCAGAACCATGCTGGAGGCTGGGTATACCAAGGGAACGCTTGCACTTTCTCTTAAGTCCCGGGGAAGAGGCAGTATTCATGCTGCGCTTATGGATGGGGAAGAGCTGTGTGCAGAAGCTTCCTGCAAACTGGAAGAATCTGACAGCACCTGCATTACGCTTGAGGTGGCAAATCCGAAGCTTTGGAGCAGCGAGCAGCCCGTTCTTTACGAATTGCAGATAGAAGTGTCTGATGAGAACAAAAAGCTGACAGAGGTTATCCCGCAGCGGATTGGATTCCGCGAGATAAAGATAGAAAACAGCATCCTATATCTGAATGGACAGCGTCTTGTATTCCACGGCGTCAACCGCCATGAATTCAGTTCCCTGCGCGGGCGTGCGGTGACGAGGGAGGAAACCGTACAGGACATCGTGACCATGAAGCAGAATAATATCAATGCCGTCAGAACCAGCCATTACCCCAACTCCTCCATGTTTTATGAGCTGTGTGACGAGTACGGCATTTATGTGCTGGATGAAAATAATATGGAGAGCCATGGCTCGTGGGATGCCTATTTACGCGGCATGTCCGGCATTGACGAAGTAATTCCCGGGGACAATCCTCGTTTTCAGGAGATGCTTTTGGACCGCGTCCGTTCTATATATGAGAGGGATAAAAATCATGCCTGTGTAGTTATCTGGTCCATCGGCAACGAATCCTTTGGCGGTACGGTTCCCCTTGCCATGGCAGATTTGTTCCGTAGTCTTGACGATACAAGACCGGTACATTATGAGGGCGTGCATCCGGACCCTCGTTATCCGGAGACTTCGGATATTTACAGTCGCATGTATCCGCCGGTATCGGAACTGCGCAGCTATTTGAATGTGCACAGGGACAAGCCCTGTATTATGTGTGAGTATTCCCACGCTATGGGAAATTCCTGCGGCGCGCTCTTTAAATACACGGAATACGCCTATGAGGAGCCCTTGTATCAGGGCGGCTTTATCTGGGATTACATTGACCAGTCTATCACGAAAAAGGATCGCTATGGAAAGGAATTTCAGGCGTACGGCGGCGATTTTGGGGAGCGTCCCACGGACTATAATTTCAGCGGAAACGGCATTGTGACTGCGGGAGAGCGCCTGCCCTCGCCTAAGATGCAGGAGGTAAAGCACTGTTATCAGTTTATCAAAATCAAAATATACAGTGCTTCCATGGATAAAAAAATTTCCATGGAGGTGGAAAACCGCCATCTGTTTACAGGAACGGAAGCCTATGATTGTGTGGTTGAACTGTACAGATATGGTGTATTTGTAAAGGCAGTTTCTGTTGACACTGCAGTAAAACCCCTTGAGAGGCAGGTAATCCGTCTGCCGTTTTCCATACCGGAGGAGGCGGGGGAATATGTTGTCAGAGCGTCCTTTTGTTTAAAGAAAGAAACCCTGTGGGCGCCGGCGGGACATGAAATTGCCTTTGGAGAAGGCATATTCCGTGCAGGAGGGCGGAAGGCGGACAAAGAGAGTGGTCTGCTGCCGTGGGGACGGACTGCGGCATATGAAAGTGGTGGTGTGCTTTCAAAGAGGGATTTGGCATGTGGATGCGGTGTGGCAGCGTCACGCAGCAGGCATTTTCGGGTGATTCACGGCAAGTACAATATCGGCGTAAAGGGAGAGCATTTTGAAGTGCTGTTTTCCATTTCAGGCGGCGGTCTGGTATCTTACCGCTATGGTGGAAAAGAGCTTCTGGCAGAAACTCCCATGCCCAATTTCTGGAGGGCGCCGACGGATAACGACAGAGGCAGCGGGATGCCCGCAAGATACGGACAATGGAAGCTGGCAAGCTTGTATATGGCGCTTGCTGAGCCGGAGAAAGGCAGGAAAAATCCTGAGGTTTCAGAATACAAAGGTGTGGTAGAAGTGAAATACTGCTATGCTATGCCTACTGCGCCGAGGAGTAGCTGCGAGGTGTGTTATCATGTGTCAGAAGACGGCACGGTAGGGGTCAGGCTTACCTATGAGCCGGTGGAGGGCTTGAGCGAAATGCCGGAATTCTGGATGCTCTTTAAGCTTGATGCAGATTACGACAGGGTGGAATGGTACGGATGCGGACCGCAGGAAACCTATGCAGACCGTAAATCCGGCGGAAAGCTGGGTATTTACCAAAATAAGGTGATGGACAATATGGCGCCTTATCTTGTGCCGCAGGAATGTGGCAGCAAGGCAGGTGTACGCTGGGGCAAGGTGACGGATGCATATGGCAGGGGACTTATCTTTGCTTCACCTGCGGAAATGAATTTTTCCGCGCTGCCTTATACGCCTCATGAGCTTGAACAGGCAAAACATGCCTATGAACTTCCAAAAGTGCATTACACTGTTGTCAGGGTATCCTCGGAGCAGATGGGCGTGGGCGGCGACGATAGCTGGGGCGCACGGCCGCATCCGGAGTATCTGATAGATGTAAGTAAGAAAAAGGAATGTTGGTTTTTCTTTAAAGGCTTAGATTGAAAAATAAGCTTGATAGTTAAATGGAGGTGTGCATGGACAGATTGGAATATGATGTGATTGTGATTGGCGCGGGCGTGACGGGGAGTGCAGTCGCGAGGGAGCTTGCCAGGAGAGAGCGCCGGATTGCGGTGCTGGAGAGGGAGAGCGATATTTGCGAGGGAACCTCAAAAGCAAACAGCGGTATCGCACATGCAGGCTTTGACGCGCAGCCCGGCACTTTGAAAGCGAAGTTGAATGTGCAGGGAGCAAGGCTTATGAAGGAGCTTTCAGAGGAGCTTGATTTTCCGTACAGGCAGAACGGTTCCCTTGTCGTAAGCTTTGAGGCGGAGGGCAGGGAAAGGCTGCAGGAATTGTATAAGCGCGGAGAAGAAAACGGCGTGGAGGGATTGCAGATTTTAACCGGCGATGAGGCTCGTGCACTGGAGCCTGCGCTTTCCGACGAAGTAGCGGCAGCGCTTTATGCGCCCACCGGCGGTATTGTCTGTCCGTTTGGACTCAACATTGCGCTGGCGGAAAACGCGGCGGTAAACGGAGTGGATTTTTATCTGAATACGGCGGCAGTTAAGATAGAGTGTGAGCAGGATGGATACAGGATTTTGACGAAAGAGAAGGAGTTCTTTGCGCCTGTGGTGGTAAATGCCGCCGGTGTCTATGCAGATGCACTGCATAATATGGTGAGTGAACATAAACTGCATATTACGGCAAGGCGGGGCGAGTACTGCCTGATGGACAAAAAGACAGGCGGACTGGTGAAAAGCACGATTTTCCAGCTTCCTACGGCAAACGGCAAGGGGATTCTGGTGACGCCCACGGTGCATGGCAATCTTTTGGCAGGCCCCACAGCGGAGGATATTGAGGACAAAGAAGGGGTAAATACCACAGCGGAAGGATTGGCGCGCGCACTTGCCGTCGGAGCCAAAAGTGTGAAGGCGCTTCCGGTAAGACAGGTCATTACTTCCTTTGCCGGACTGCGTGCCCATGAGGAGAGCGGCGATTTTATCATAGAAGAGGCGCAGGATGCCCCCGGCTTTTTTGATGTGGCCGGCATTGCTTCCCCGGGACTGACGTCGGCGCCTGCAGTGGGCGTCTATGTGGCAGAAATGATACAGGCGCGTTTTCCGGCGCCTGAGAAATCGGGTTTTATTGGTGCGAGAAAGGGAATCCCCTGTGTGGCGGAGGCAGACAACGAGGAGCGGCAGCGCCTGATTGCGGAGAATCCGGCGTATGCCAATGTGGTGTGCCGCTGCGAGCTGGTGACGGAAGGCGAAATTCTGGATGCCATTCACAGACCTCTTGGCGCAACTACGTTAGACGGGGTAAAGCGCAGGACGAGAGCCGGTATGGGACGCTGTCAGTCGGGCTTCTGCTCGCCCAAGGTGGTGGAAATTCTGGCGCGGGAGCTTCATAAGGATATCGGAGAGATTACCAAGTCCGGCGAAGGCAGCGCTTTTTTAACCGGATACAATAAAGAAACTTGTATGTAAAGATAAGGTTAGCTTGCATAAAAGCATTCCGGCATGGAGGATTAGCATGAGACAGGATATTATAATTATCGGCGGCGGGCCCGCCGGTCTGGCGGCGGCGCTGGCGGCAAAGGAAGCGGGCGCAGAGCAGATTCTGATTCTGGAAAGAGACAGGGAGCTGGGAGGCATTTTAAACCAGTGCATCCACAATGGCTTCGGGCTTCACACTTTTAAGGAGGAGCTGACCGGACCGGAGTATGCAGCGCGCTATATTGCAAAGGTGGAACAAGAGAAGATTCCGTTTCTTTTGGAAACGATTGTCATTGACATTGCAAAAGCAGAAAACGGGGATAAGGCAGTAACGGCAATGAACAGAGAGCGCGGGCTGTTTACAATCCACACAAAGGCGGTGATTCTGGCGATGGGCTGCAGGGAGCGTCCGAGGGGCGCGCTGAATATCCCGGGCTTTCGTCCGGCGGGCATCTATTCGGCAGGAACGGCGCAGCGTTATGTCAACATCGAAGGGCGTATGCCAGGGAAAGAGGTTGTGATTTTGGGCTCCGGCGATATTGGACTGATTATGGCGAGAAGAATGACGCTGGAGGGCGCGAAGGTCAAAGCAGTGGCGGAGCTTATGCCCTATTCCGGCGGTCTGAAGCGCAATATTGTCCAGTGTCTCGACGATTTCGGCATACCCTTAAAGCTGAGTCATACCGTTGTAGATATCAGGGGGAAAAAGCGTGTGGAGGGCGTTACGCTGGCGCAGGTAGATGAGAATAAAAAGCCAATTGCGGGAACGGAGGAATACATTCCCTGTGATACGCTGCTTTTGTCCTGCGGACTGCTGCCTGAAAACGAGCTTTCCCTCAATCTTGGCGTTTCCTTAAATCCGGCGACTTCGGGTCCCTATGTCAATGAAAGTCTGGAGACGAATATTTCCGGCGTCTTTGCCTGCGGCAACGTACTCCATGTACATGATTTGGTGGACTATGTGTCGGAGGAGGCTGCGGCGGCAGGAAAATATGCGGCGGCGTATGTGAGGGAAGCGGCAGACAGCCAAACGAGGGAAAAGACAGAGACAGCGTGTGCAGGGTCTGAAACACAAATTTGTCTGGAGGCGGCAGAGGGTATCCGTTACACGGTTCCTTCCACCATCAGCCCTTCGCACATGGAGGATATGCAGCTTGTCCGCTTCCGTGTTGCAGACGTATATAAAGAAGTGTTTCTCAAGGTATATTTTGACGGCAAACCCGTCGTTAGTCAGAAAAAGAGGGTGCTTGCGCCGGGCGAAATGGAGCAGCTTCGATTAAAGAAGGAGCAGCTTCAGGCATTTCCCGATTTAAAAAAGATAACGATTCGAATAGAAAAGGAGGCAGGCTGATTGATGGAAAAGAGAGAAATGATATGTATCAACTGTCCCTTGGGCTGTATTCTTTCCGTGAGCCGGAATGAGGCAGGCGAAGTGACAGTCAGCGGCAATACCTGTCCGCGCGGCGCAGAATACGGACGCACGGAGCTGACTGCCCCAAAAAGGGTATTGACTTCCACCGTGCGCATCCAGGGCGAAAAAGGGCGTGTTGTGCCGGTAAAAACAGCGAATCCGGTTCCGAAAGAGAAGATTGGTGACTGTATGGAAGCGTTAAAGGGAGCGGAAGCGAGGCTTCCGGTGCAGATAGGGGATGTGGTGTTGGAGAATGTGGCAGGAACGGGGATTGCGGTTGTTGCCACAAAAGGGGTAGAAAAGGAGCTTATCATGAAAGAATTGTGTTCTGATATAGAGGAGACAGAGCAGTGGTGTTCAGAAATCATGGAGCACGTAAGGGAGCGAATTGCGCAAGGAAATACACTTAAAGGAACTGGGGCATATGAGTGACAATTCGATATATACCAGGAGAAGCATAAGGAAATTTCAGGATGCGGATGTTGCAAAAGAGGACATTAAAGAGATTATCAGAGCAGGAAGTGCTGCGCCTTCGGCTAAGAACAGGCAGCCGTGGAAGTGTATTGTTTTGAAAAATAAGAGCAAGGAAGAATTTCTTGGTTTTATGGAAGAGGGGATTGAAAGGGAAGAAAACTCTTTTGCCATGCTGCCAAAATCAAAGAGCGGTTTGCCGGATGCAAAGAATACATTGCGTATTATGCGGGAAGCGCCGGTTCTTATTGCTGTTATCAACACAAATGGTAAGAGTCCTTTTGCTGCTCTTGATGCAGATGAGCGGTTTACGGAAATATGCGACAGCTTATCCATAGGCGCATTTATTGAAAATATGCTTTTACAGGCAGAAAAGATGGGAATCGGGACATTGTGGATTGCAAATACCTGTTTTGCCTATCAGGAGCTGGTTTCCTATCTGAAGGTACAGGGACAGTTGATGGGCGCAGTTGCTTTGGGTTATGCAGCGCAACAGCCGGACAGACGTCCCCGAAAAGCGCTGGATGAAATTGTGGTATTTGAGGAAAAATTTGAAAGTGAGGAAAAAGATGGATATTGAATTTAGAAAAATCACGGAATTTCCCCGTGGAACGCTTGCAGCTCTTTTAAAGGACGGTTATTCTTTCGAGCCGAAATTTGAGCGAGACTGGCATGAGCAATGGCAAGAGTTTGATGATTTCTTTTATGATAATCCCCATATTGCCGAGTATAGCGGATTTATGACGGTTCTGGAAGGAAAGCCTATTGGGTTTGTCTCATGGAATCCGACAAATCTGCCTGAATTAACAGAAGTCGGACACAACTGTATTTTGACAATATACAAGGGAAACGGTTATGGAAAACGGCAGATGCGGGAGGCGGTGCAACGCATGAAAGCGCAGGGAGCGAAAAAGATAGTTGTTTGTACAAACGAGGTTTGCGTCCCTGCGCAGCACACCTATGAAAGTGCAGGTTTTCAATTTGTAAAAAAGAGTGAGGAAACATTCTGCCCTGAATATGCAGGACAAAGAATCCATTACGAGATTGTGACGGGGTAAACTCAAATTTCGAGAGGAAAATAGATATGGAAAGAATGGTAAGTGCGAATGGCTATGGTATTTGTCTCTTTTCCGCAAATACCTTGGAGGATTTTTTGAAGCGGGAAAAAATTCGGAAAAGAAAGCTGTTAAGTCTCCTGCAAAAGGATAAGGAACTCTATCTGACTACCCAGCGTGAGGGGATTCTGGTTCCCTTGGTGCAGATAAACAGCTATAATTATGCAATCAAACTGGCGGGACAGGATGCCCCCTTTGACGGTCAATGGGAGCAAAAAATAGACTATGACGGTTTTAATCTGGAGATTAAGGATGGACTTTGGATTTCCGCCATCAGCCAGATGGAACCATTTGAACCGAAGGAATACCATGTTGAGAGAGAAGAGGTTTATGCTAAACCGCCGTTTGGACAGGAGCATTGCCGCTCTCCATGGGAATTGTGGTATAAGACTTTAGACGGCATTTATACCGATTATACGGATATCAAGTACGATGTTCCCGCTGGAAAATACCTGCTGTCCATCAAAGGCTATGTTCGAAAAGAGCCGTTGGAGTATCCCACTCCAAACTGTGGATTTTTCTTTTCCCTGACAGAAGTGGAAGCATTTGAAGGTTTCAAAAATCCGAGAGAGTCAGACGATTATGATTTTAATGTGGGAAGTATGAAGTAGTAAATGCTTATCAAGTGTTTGATGGGGAAAGCATTGTAATGATTGACATTACAACAAGAGCGGGGTAAAATGGACCGGAAAGGTGGTAGATAGGTATGCAGATTTCAAGTCGGTTTACACTGGCGGTTCACATCTTTGTCTGTATAGACACATTCGGAAGTGAATACAAAGTAACCAGTGATTTCCTTGCAGGAAGCACCAACGTGAATCCTGTCATTATCCGGAAAATTTTAAGCCAGCTAAAAGGAGCAGGTTTGATTGAGGTGGCACGGGGAACCGGGGGCACTACCGTTACTAGGCCATTAGATAAAATAACTTTTTTTGACATATACAATGCTGTGGAATGTGTCGAAAGGGGGGAATTGTTTCATTTTCATGAAAATCCAAGCGCCAACTGCCCTGTGGGAAGAAATATTCATCACATTTTAGATGATAAGCTATTTCGGGTACAGAGTGCATTGGAGAAAGAGCTTGACTCCATTACGTTAGCAGATGTAAAACAGGACGCAGAGAAATATCTGCGTGAAGAAAATATTTATCCCAATGCCTTTTAACTTTTTCGCCCTTTTTGAAACTGTGTACCCATTCATACAGATTATAATTACACCAGCAAATCGGAAGATAGGAGGAATTTGCACTTGAAGCATATAGGAACAAAAACCATCAAAACTACACGATTGATATTGCGTAAATTCGAACTTAATGACGCGGAAATGATGTTCCGTAATACGGATATTGAACGAATTGATGCATTTAGTTCGGTAGAAAACCCTGCCTCAAGAAAAGTGATGGAAAAGGTTGGAATGCACTATGTAGGTCTTTTACGACATTACTATAAAACCCGAGACGGATTTCATGATTCTATATTGAAATCTCGCCTTTCATAATTTTAAGCAAAAAGTCCTCAAATGAATTAGCAACTATTTCACATTCTTCAAACTCTGGTTCACTCCCATAAACAATAGACCCGTTCTCCATAAAAATGGCATAGTAAGAGTAGCCACTTTTGACAGACATAATAATGGGAAGATGGAAATTCCAAAAATCTCTTATTTCACTTTCCCACTCCGTATCACTTTCCGCACTTTCAAGACTAATTATCTCCCATTCATTCCAGCGAAATGAATGCTCCTTCTGCAAATCGAAATCATCTCCACACAAGAACCATGTGGTATCATCATCGTTTATCAGACTTTTCACTGCACTGATAAAATCAAACCACTGTTGGGGGATGCTTATATACCGTTCCCTTATTACTTGCGGCAGGCGATGTTCCCGCTTTTCGTTTAATTCAATTATCCAACCTTGCTCTTTTATGTAGGTTAAAAATTCTTCCACTCTCTGCGACCCTCCTTTGCGTGTTTGAGAAACAAATGCACAATGGTAAGTTACACATCTTGGGGGCGGCGGATGCTACAATCAATCCTTGTATCACCCATTAGCATATCAATCAAATGGGGCAGCTCCCATACTGCACATACTTCAAGGTCTTTACATTCTTCATATGTGCATTAAGCATATAAACCGGAAAAACCTGCATCATTCGGTACATCATCGTATGAGGAATATATGCCTCTGTAAATACCCAATGTACCTTCTCTATATAATCTTGCGTAAGCATTTCGCCCATCCGAAAGAGGTATCTCTACAATATCCCCCAGTTTCTTTCTTTTTGTCATGGTTCTTCGCCTCAATCTCACTTTGTCGGTTAGTTTGTTGACCCAAGTATAGCATATCTTCTCGCCAAAAACAATCTCCGCTCTATCTCTGTTTCGCCTATCCAGACGGTCAAGGGACGAAGTTCATTTTTACATAAAGACAAAATTAAATTTTGTTGTAATGATTGACATTACAACAAAACTATGGTATTGTATACTACGAGATGTAACTATAAACGTTACATCTATTCTGCTAAACATTAAAAAACAAGGGAAGAGAACGGTAAGATTGCCAAGCATTGGGATGTAATGATAAAAAGGGGTTGATAAATCATGAAGCAGAGTCAGAAAAGGAAAATAAACTGGTCACGGTTTTTAAGCGGTGTTCCTGCCGGAGATTATATTTTTCAGGATATTTCTTATGCGGAACAGATGGAACAGGCCTCCGCACTGATAAAAGAGGCCGGTCTTATACTCATCGGCGCGGGAGCGGGAGCATCGTCTGCCGCCGGACTTACTTATGGCGGGGAACGGTTTACGCGTAATTTCGGTGAGTTCATAGAAAAGTATGGTTCTATGTATATGACGGATATGTATGCGGCGGGTTTTTATCCATTTCCCACAGAAGAGGCAAAATGGGGCTACTGGTCGAAACACAGCATGATCAACCGATTTCTTCCGCCTGCATTGCCCTTATACCAGCAGCTTTATGAAATTGTAAAAGAAAAAGAGTATTTCGTTTTGACAACGAATGTTGATCACCAGTTCCAGAAAGCCGGATTCCAGACGGAACGCATCTTTGCAACCCAGGGAGATTATGGTAATATCCAATGTGAAAAGGGATGTCACCCAAAGATTTACGATGCAGAGAGGTTGTTTCGGCAGATGGATCAGGCAAGATACGACTGTCTGGTACCTTCCGTAATGGTACCGAAATGTCCGGTCTGCGGCGGAAATATGGCAATGCACCTTCGATGCGACCGGTATTTTGTGGAAGATGAAGACTGGCATGAAGCAGCCGGACATTATCATGATTTTCTGAAAAAAATGGAGCAGAAAAAAGGCGTCCTGCTGGAACTTGGAGTTGGATTTAATACACCGACGATTATTCGTTTCCCATTTGAAAAAATGGTTCGGGAAAATAGAAATTTGTCTTTCATCCGGCTGAATATGAATGAAGCTTTTGTTCCGGAAAGCTTTGGGAACAGGGCAATCGGTATTGGAGGCGATATGGCAAAGGTGATATCTGATCTGTATAACCGGAGCAGTATTTGAGGAAAGGCTGGTTTGAACAATGAATGGAACAGAAAAGACCGATATGCTTTTGGAAAAACTAAAAGCAGATTCAAAAGAATACAAAGAGCTTGAGACCCAAGGATACAGCTTAGAGGAAAAGAAAAATGCAATCCGCTCCCTTATGAATATCCGTATGCCGGGAAAACTTCCTGCTGCGTTA
>CAMWUP010000036.1 GCA_947177465.1 uncultured Lachnospiraceae bacterium | reverse complement strand
GAATCAAACTTACCTTCTAACGCCTCAAACTTACCCTCTAATGAATCAAACTTACCTTCTAACGCCTCAAACTTACCCTCTAATGAATCAAACTTACTTTCGAATGAATCAAACTTACTTTCGAATGAATCAAACTTACTTTCTAACGAATCAAGCTTATCAAGCTTAGAAAGCACTAAATCAAATTTTTCACTGTCTGTCATATTATCACCACCCTTTTCCACCATACTGATACCTTTGCATATCGCAAACCCGCCTGCGATAATTTCATTATATCAAAATCTTCAGCTTTTTCAACCCGCTTAATTCCATTCATACGGCGTATTTTGGTACACGTAATAATTAAGCCAGTTGCTGTAGAGGTTATTACTGTGAGAACGCCACTGCAAAAGCGGCTTTTCTTCAGGATTGTCGTCAGGATAATAGTTGTAGGGAATGTGAATCGGCAGCCCCTTATTCAAATCCCTGTGATATTCATTATTTAAGGTATAGCGGTCATATTCCGGATGCCCGTTTACAAAAATCTGCTTTCCGCCATGCGCAATCGCCAAAAATACGCCTGCTTCGTCAGATTCTGCTAAAACAGTGATATCCGGACAGGCATGAATTGCCGCAGCCGGCGTCTCCGTGTGGCGGCTGTGCGGCGCCAGAAAAATATCGTCAAATCCCCTCACCAACGGCACCTTCCGATTAGCCACCCTGTGAGGATAAATGCCAAACAGCTTCTGCGGAAGCTGCTTTTTCTGTATGTGATAGTGATGATAGAACGCAGCCTGCGCCCCCCAGCAGATATGCAGCGTCGAGGTCACATGCCTGCCGGACCAGTCCATAATCTCGCAAAGCTCCTGCCAGTAGTCCACCTCCTCAAAAGTAATATCCTCCACGGGCGCTCCTGTAATAATCATGCCGTCATACCGGTTGTCATGAATCTCGTCCATGGTGGTATAAAACTTGTTGAGATGATTTGCCGACGTATTCTGGGAGGTGTGGCTTTTTACAGTCAGAAAAGTCACTTCCACCTGCAGCGGCGTGTTGGACAATGCCCGCAAAAGCTGCAGCTCCGTGTCCTGCTTTACGGGCATAAGATTTAAGATACATACCCTTATGGGGCGGATATCCTGATGCACCGCGCGTCCCTCATCCATCACAAATATATTTTCATTTTCCAGTATTCCTTTTGCTGGCAAATCCTTCTGTATTTTAATCGGCATCGTTTTTTCCTCCCACATATTTTTGTATAAATTCCTCCTCCGATAAAATAGGCACCTGTAATTCCTTTGCTTTTTTATTCTTAGACGAGGCTGACGCGACGTCATTGTTAATCAGACATTCCGTCTTGCTTGTAACGCTTCCCGTTACCTTGCCGCCCAGTCTTTCGATTTCCTCCTTCAATTCATTCCTGCTCGCATAGTGATTCAGGCTTCCCGTCACCACAAAGGAAAGACCGCTAAGGGACAGACTGCTCTCATCTATCACCGGAACCTCTATCTCCAGCTCCTTTGTAAGCCTTGACAGCATGTCTCTATTTGCCGGCTGTGCCATATAATCGACAAAGGCTGCCGCAATCACCTCGCCAACGCCTTCAATCGCACTTAAAGACTCTGCATCCGCATCCATCAGCGCATCCAGCTTATAGTCAAACTGACGGCAGAGCATCTTTGCATTTGCCAGACCAATATTGGCAATCCCAAGGCTGTAAATAAGCCTCGGCAGCGTGGTTTTCCTTGCTTTCTCTATACTTGCCTCCAAATTCGCATAAGACTTTTCTCCAAAACCCTCCATCTCCACTATCTGCTCTTTATGTGCAGACAGATGGAACAAATCGGCAAACTCATGGATAAAGCCCATGCCGATGAATTTTTCCAGAGTTGCCTCTGATAAGCCGTCGATGTTCATGGCATCACGGCTGACAAACAGAGTAAACGCCTTGATTTTCTTTGCGGCGCAATCCGGATTGGTACAATACAGACTCTCTGTATCATTTATGCTCTTAACTGTTGTTTCCCTGCCGCACACAGGACAAACTGCCGGAATTTCCACGCTGTCGGAGCAGGTCAGGTTTTCCGCAATCTGCGGGATTATCATATTGGCTTTGTATACGGTAATCCTGTCGCCAAGACCAAGCTTTAAACCGCGCAGGATACTGATATTGTGAAGCGAAGCCCGACTCACGGTAGTCCCTTCAAGCTCCACCGGTTCAAAAACAGCTATCGGGTTAATCAGTCCTGTCCGGCTCGGACTCCACTCAATTTCTTTTAATGTGGTCTCCCGCAATTCATCCGCCCATTTGAATGCAATGGCATCCCGCGGAAATTTAGCTGTCCTGCCAAGTGACTGCCCGTAGGCGATATCTTCATAGATAAGCACAAGTCCGTCAGAAGGTATGTCATAGCTTTCCGTTTTCTTTTCAAAGTCCGAAATAGCTTCCTGAATCGTTTCCGGTTCTACCAGAACATGTTCCACCACCTCAAAGCCCTGCTCCTTCAGAAAAGCAAACTGCTGCATGCGGGAGTTGGAAAAATCCACTTCTTCCGCTTTTACCAGCGCAAACGCATAGAAACGCACATTTCGCTTCGCTGTTATCTCATTGTTAAGCTGCCTTACCGAACCACTGCAAAGATTTCTCGGGTTTTTGTACTTTGCCTCGTCCTCCGCAATCTCCGCATTTATTTTCTCAAAATCCGAATACGTAATCACAGCCTCGCCACGCAGAACCAATTCACCCTTATAGGCAATCGCTATCGGCAGATTCTGAAAAGTATGGGCATTGTTGGTAATCACCTCTCCAACCTCGCCATTGCCGCGCGTTACCGCTTTTGCCAGTTTTCCGTCACGATACGTAAGCACCACCGTCAGCCCATCCAGCTTCCAGCTTAAAAGTGCAGCCTTTCCCTGCAGCCAGTCCTGCAATTCCTCCCTGCTCTTCGTCTTTCCCAACGAAAGCATGGGACTCTCATGCTGCTCCTTCGGCAGCTCCTCCACTGCTTCATAACCCACGTTCACCGTTGGACTGTTTGATAATATAACGCCCGTTTCTTTTTCAAGCAGTTCCAGTTCGTCGTACAGTCTGTCGTAGTCGAAATTACTCATAATTTCGCGGTCTTCCGCATAATAAGCCTTTGACGCTTCATTGAGCAGCAAAACAAGTTCCTTCATTCTTTCTATTTTTTTATCTTCCATAACAGCGCCATACCTTTCCGTCAATTCTATTGTTTTCTCCCACATTCTTTATATAATAACACTCGTTCTTCTTCTGTTAATTCGCGGAACTGCCCTTCCTTTAAATTTCCCAGACCGACGTTCATAATCCGAATCCGCTTCAGTGCCTTTACCTCATAGCCGAAGGTTTTACACATTCTCCTGATTTGTCTGTTGACCCCTTGGGTCAGTATGATACGGAAGGTATATTTTCCAATCCTTTCCGCTTTACAGGGCTTTGTTGTAATGGAGAGTTCGTCCAAATAAACGCCCCTTTCCATCCTGGATAAAAAATCAGATGTTATTTCTCTGTTCGTCTTTACAATGTACTCCTTTTCATGACTGCCAGAGCCGTTCATCATGGACTGAATCAAGTCCCCATCGTTTGACAAAAGCAGAAGTCCTTCCGAATCTTTGTCCAGCCTGCCGGCATAAGTAACCCTCACCGGATAGTGTATCCAGTCCTTTACCATTTTGTCTGCGTGACGGTCTTTCTCTGTACAGACAACACCTTTGGGCTTATAAAATGCCAGAACCACCTTCTTCTCCGCATTTCCAACCTGTTTCTGACCCACAAGCACAATGTCTCCTGCGCCTGCCTTGTCACCCATAACGGCTGTTATTCCGTTTATGGTGACCCTGCCTTGCTCCACCAGCCTGTCTGCCTCCCGTCGGGAGCAGATACCGTTTGCAGAAAGATATTTATTTATTCTCATTTTTTCCGGTTGTTTTGATTGCATAGGAGCTCCATTTGGGGGGGACGCACGGGCTTCGCCGTGCTTTTTGTACATTTGTTTTGTTGGTTATTGGGAGTTTACGCACGGGCTTCGCCGTGCTCAGGGTGGGGACTGGGGAGTCCCGCCATGCATGCGCACGATTTTATCGTGCGCTCACGGGCTTCGCCCTATGCCGTCACGAATAGATAAATTTGCCTGCAAGCAGGCAATTTATCTTTTTGTGACGGCGCATGGCTCATTGCCAACGTGTACATTATACCAAAAGTCTGTTGGGAATTCTATATTTTTAGAGATAAACTGAGAAAAGTTCTACACCTTTCTTAAAAGAACTGTAACGCACATACATCCATTTTCCATTTCGGCAAATATCTCGCCGTCCATTTTATTCAGAAGCCGGCGGCAGATATAGAGACCAAGCCCGCTGCCATTCTGTTTCTTGCTGTGGGAGCCGCGCCAGAAGCTGTCAAAAACGTGCGGCAGTTCGTTTTCCGGCAGGGTGCATCCACTGTTTTTCACCGTTATCAGCCTGCAGTCCTCCTCTTCGGAAAACAGAATGTGAATCCGTCTTCCGTCCCCGTATTTTATGGCGTTCTCCATAATATTCTGCATAATTTCAATGACCCGCTCCAAATCACCTTTTAAAATACAGTCCTCATATATGCAAGTCTTAAATTCCGTTTTTAAAAGCTCTAATTTATCAACATAATACGCCTCGATTTCTTTGACTGCCGCCGACAAATAGAATTCTCCGTTCTGCACTGCCAGATTTAGAAAATTTTCCTTATTGGCTTCCGTGATTTGCCGCACATAGCTGTCTATTTCATCCGCTTTTTCATTGATTTTTTCTGCAATACCACGGTTTTTCTCCCAATCCTGACTACTGTTTTTAGACAATGCTTTTGCGGTACATATATACCCGCCTTTCCTGCTCTGACTCTTGCCCAAAATATGTACGCCAGAAGCAATATCATAATGTACCTTACCTTTATAGCAGGAAAGTTATTAAGGAATCCTTAAATCCGTTTATTTTTCACCATTTTCTTTTTGTACCGTTTCATAATTGTCCGTAAAATATCCCATAACCTCCCGCACCTCAAAGATAAGTGCAGGATTGTCCGCCGGACTAAGCAGATAACAGTCCGCTTTTTCCGCTTCTCCTGCTATCACAAATTTTTCCCCATATTTTATTTCCATTGTCAGCAGCACTATATCGGACATAGGCTCGTACTCTTTTTTTACAAAAAGACCTTTATCTTCAAAGTATGTCGCATAAGAAGCAATCGAATCCAAATTTTCCGTCTGTGTCTTTATAATCCCCGGGGCAAATTCCGTCTCATGCCCAAGCGAAAGCCCCAATACCCATGTGTACACAACGGCAAACATAAGATACACCATAAAGCCAAACAAGACAACTACCGTCACCACCATATAAGCTGCTGCTCTGCGTGTTTTCGCACTGTTCTTCCACAGCCGGCACAGCAGACAAACAACCAGCGCAAGCGGCAGTACAAACAGCGCCCATGCCGCTCCCGTGCGCTCCAGCCACACCCTGTACACCACTCCCGCCGGCAGTATTGCCTTTATAAAATAAAAAAGCACTGTCACAAGCAGCGCCACTCCCCACACAATTCCACTTACCTTTACTGCTCTTCCCGACTGCTTTTCCTTTGCCATACAGTTCTTCCTTTCATTTACTCAAAAATCCGTGTAATATCCTGATATCGATTCAGTACTTAATATAAAGAAGTCCCATAAACATTTCGCTTACAGGACTTCTTCCATTATCTTTTTCTTAGAGTCTGTTACACAACTCCCTGTGCCGTCATAGCCTCTGCAACCTTTAAGAAGCCCGCGATGTTGGCGCCGGCAACATAGTTGCCCTCCATACCGTACTTCTTTGCTGCATCGTCAAGGTTGTGGAAGATATTTACCATGATTCCCTTAAGCTTGCTGTCAACCTCTTCAAAGGTCCAGCTCAAACGCTCGCTGTTCTGGCTCATCTCCAGTGCGGAGGTTGCCACGCCGCCTGCGTTTGCAGCCTTACCCGGGCAGAACAGAACGCCGTTCTTCTGCAGGTACTCAGTTGCCTCCAGTGTAGTAGGCATGTTTGCGCCCTCTGCCACTGCGAAGCAGCCATTTGCAACCAGAGTCTTTGCATCCTCAAGATTCAACTCATTCTGTGTTGCGCAGGGAAGTGCGATATCACATTTTACAGTCCATACGCCCTTGCCGTCATGATACTCTGCACTGGGTCTTGCCGCTGCATACTCGGTCAGTCTTGCGCGTTTTACTTCTTTTACTTCCTTTAACAGGGCAATGTCAATACCCTCGGCATCGTATACCCATCCGGTGGAATCAGAAACCGTAACCACCTTTGCACCAAGCTGCTGTGCCTTCTGCGCTGCATAAATGGCAACATTGCCGGAACCGGAAATCACGACTGTTTTGCCTGCGATATCCTTGCCGTTGCACTTTAACATTTCCTCTGTCAGGTACAGAAGACCATAGCCGGTTGCCTCCGTTCTTGCGAGGGAACCGCCGTATGTAAGTCCCTTTCCGGTCAGTACGCCTTCATAGAGACCCGTAAGGCGCTTGTACTGTCCGTACATATAGCCGATTTCTCTTGCGCCGGTACCGATGTCGCCTGCAGGTACGTCCGTATCCGCGCCGATATGCCTGTACAGCTCGTTAATAAAGCTCTGGCAGAACGCCATAACCTCCCTGTCGGATTTACCCTTCGGGTCAAAATCACAGCCGCCCTTGCCGCCGCCGATGGGAAGTCCTGTCAGTGAATTCTTAAAAATCTGCTCAAAGCCCAAAAACTTGATGATACCTAAGTTTACGGAAGGATGCAGTCTCAAACCGCCCTTATAAGGTCCGATTGCACTATTAAACTGTACGCGGAAACCATTGTTTACCTGTACCTGTCCCTTGTCGTCCACCCAGGGAACACGGAACAGAATCTGTCTCTCAGGCGTACATATTCTCTCCAGTAATGCATCTTTTCTGTATGCCTCTTCATTTGCCTCAATAACCACACGCAGGGACTCCAGCACTTCTTTTACTGCCTGATGAAACTCCGGCTGCGCGGGATTCTTTGCAACTACAAGCTCAAATACCTCGTCAACATATGACATTTTTGTATCCTCCTTCAATAAAAGCTTATCAATCCACGTTTTATTATATAATAGCAGAAAAAAATTGCAAAGCACTTTATCGGAGTAAATTAGAAAAGTTTTTTTACTTTTTTTGTGCAAATTATACAAAAACAGTCAGAGATATTTTTTCAGAATATTGATGCTCTTCTCCTCAAAATCCATCAGCTCCTTTGCGAGTTCTGTTGACATGGAGTGTGCCTGCGGATTATGGTTCAGCACCTTGCACATCTGTGTAATTCCCCGATTGCTGCCCTGTATCATCATCTCAGCCAGATGACTTGTACTGGTGTTAAACAGCGTGTTCATGTGCACGGCGCCCTTTAACATCATGTCGGAGAGGTAGTTGGAATGTACCGGCTCCGCCTTTGCCTCTAAAAGCTTATTCATCGCCCTGTTGCGGATATCAGAATACTTGAGCGACTGACGTGATATCTGTCTGGCAAACTCGTCCTCATAAACCTTATCGCTCAAGGTTTCTATCGCCTTCATTCCCATCTCTGCATTTTTCTGTATCTCCCTGTAGATATTGATTTCTTCCGGTTTCATGGTGCCTCCTTATAAGCTTCTGCAGCAATAACGCCATTCTCATTGCTTTTTTACAGTATGACACCATTTTTATTATTTATTCTTCTTCAAAAGGATATTTCACGCCCCACTGCGCCCGCAGTACATCCATCAGCTTCATAATCCGCAGTGTTTCCGCATGGGGAAGCTGGGGGCATTGTTTCCACCCCTCCCTGATTGCTTTCACGCATGCCTCTACTTCATATTCATAGCCGCTTATCTGCTTCGGCGCCTTATAAAAAGCAATCTTTTCATGCTTTTCATTGTATACTGCCATACTCTCAAAATTGTTGATGTTTGCAATGACCGCATAGCCCTTCGTCCCGTATATGCCGCCCATCCGGTCGCTTATCACGGACATGGAGGAAGTAAGTACCGCCATAGAACCGTTTTTATAGTGCAGTGTTATGCTCTCCTGCCTGTCCACACCGGTAGAAAGCATATCGCAGGAGGATTCCACTTTTTCCACCTCAGTCCCCAATATCATAGAAGCAAAATGAATCGGATATACTCCCAAATCCAGCAGCGCGCCGCCTGCAAGCGCCGGCTCAACCAGCCGCTTTTTTCCTTCAATGGCATAGCACAAATTGGCGCTTACCATGCGTACCTCTCCGATAACGCCGCTGTCCAGCACTTCACGAATTGTCCTGTACAAGGGCATATACCGAATCCACATCGCTTCTGTAACCAAAACGCCCTCTTCTTCCGCCAGTTTCAGAATTTCTTCCGTCTGTGCGGCATTCGCCATAAACGCCTTTTCACACAGCACAGGCTTTTTATGGCTGATACACAGCTTTACATTTTCATAATGCTCGGAGTGCGGCGTGGCAACATAAACCAAATCCACCTTTTTATCTGCCAGAAGCTCCTCGTAGGAACCGTAGCATTTTTTGATTCCATGCGCCGCCCCAAAGCTCTCCGCCTTTTCCAGCGAGCGCGACGCAATCGCATAGCATTTCACTCCCATCATCTTGTTTACGGTTTCCGCCATAGTACCCGCTATATTTCCTGCTCCCAATATTCCCATGTTTATTCTCTTAAGCATAAGACCTCCTCTGTCAAATAGAAAAATCTGTCTACAGAATTCTGTTATGATAAATGATAGCATGAGCTTTCACCCATGCTATCATTCTGCTTTCATACTACATTTATTTTAACAAACTTAATTTACTGCATATATTCGGACTTCACATAACCTATCTGTCCATTATAAATGATCTTGCTCCAATCGCCCTCTACGCCAACCAAATCCAGCGTTTCACCGCCTGCCGCAATTCCAAGCTTTTCTGCCGTCTCGTTTGGCGCCACACGCACATTGACATTGGCAGTGGCCGTTACTGTACCGATGGTCTCTACACCCGCTGCGCTTTGGGCAACATTCAAAAACTCAGACTTGATATAGCCTTCTCCATTTTCATAAACGATTCGGCTCCATCCATTTGCTTTCTGCTCCAAAACCTCTACTCTGGTTCCACCGGAAACCTTGCCCAGCTTATCGGCTGCCTCACTGTCAGAGCTTCTGACATTTACCGTCGTCGTGGCCGTTGCATAAACCGGTCCTGTCGGCACAGGTGCAGACGGCTCCTCCGGTTCACTGTTGCCATCAGGCTCGTTGACAACGCTGTTTCCATCTGCCGTTACTGCGCCTTCACCGTTATTTTCATTAATCTGGCTGGCAAGAATTCCGCCTGCCGCTACCCTTACCTCCTGTTCTACTTCAGACATGTAGGTAAAAAGCTCCGGCTTGTTTAAGCAGATTTCTTTATATTCCACTTCAATTTTGTTACACAATTCTACAACATCATCCTGCAGAATCACTTTTCTGATATACTCAGAAACCTCCTCCGGAACACTTTCCTTGTTGATGTACAGGTTTCCTTCTGCGTTGGTGCACACATAAAACGAGGTATAGCCGGGAAGATAATCCTCCGGATAATAGGACATAACCACCTGTGTATAAGCAATTACAATGTAGGAATTTTCCTCCGGTCCCGGCTTAGAGTACACCTCCACAGCCGGATAGCCCTCAATATATTTGCCCAGTTCTTCAATCCGAATCCGCTCCATATCGTCAAGTCCGCTCTGTATCGCTGCAATACCATCGGCGTCTCCTGCCGCCATCGCCTCAAAATACGTCATAACCAGACTGTTTAATTCCGGATAAGCATTTAATTCCAAAGGTACATCCGGCACCGTAAGCTCAACCACTGCATTTCCCTCTGACAAAGATGCAATCTCCGCATCGGGTGTGCCTGTCGCATTGACTGTACCGGAACCCGTTTTTAAGGCAATCGTTACCGTGATGGCAACTGCCGCAATCAACAATATCGGAAATACCAGTTTACCCCGTGCCACTACAAAGTCACGCACCTGTAAAACTCTTTCTTTGATTGATACCTTCACACTGTCACCTTTCCTTTTAATAAACAAGGTCTGTGGTTGTTTGGTTCTACAGCCTCAGACCAGTTGTCAGAGTGATGTAAATGCAGCCGACAGGAATCGAACCTGCATTAAAGGCGTCGGAGGCCTCCGTTCTATCCATTAGACTACGGCTGCAAATATTACAAATTTGTTACATCACTCTGACATAATATCACAAAAGGTTATTTATGTCTAGTCATCTTTGCTTTATTTTTTTTTTAATTTATTAATATTTTCAAATTAACAATACTTCGTTTTTAAACATATCAAAATAGTATACACTATCGGAGAGCTGTTCTTCAGGCGCAACATGACTCATGTTGACCTCCTCCACCATGCTTTTCAGCGCCTGCACCTCCTGCCTTCCGTCATCCGGCAGCAGAATCAATTCATGAATGGAACTGGGCAGAATATAGAAATTGGTGTGATGTGCCAGGGCAAAATCCCGCAGCAGCTCCCTGTTGTATATACAGGCTGCACCAAAATACCTTCCCTTCAGGGTCATAATATGCATGGGCGCCTCCTGCTTTGCCTGTTCTGCCATTTCCGAAAGCTGCTCTGCTTCTTCACCAAAGCTTTCCCACAGCATTTCTTTTATAACCTCTCCCATTTCTTTTATTTCCACTCCCAGATTTATCGCCGTATTTCTTTCTGCATCCTGAAATAAGGTTTCCTCAGAAATGCCCCATTTATCCAGATGGTCAATCTCAATTTGTATGGAGCCTCTGCCTAAAAAATCATTCATATAAATATAATAGCACACCACTGCCAAGTCAAGAAAACGCTTGTGCGGCAGCTCCTCCAAAATCTTTTTGTTTTTCTCATAATTGATTACTTTAATAAATATGCGTCTTTTTACTACATTATAATCCGCAAAGAAGTCCAGATTGATTTTTCCGGCAATGCGGTTGTCCTGATAAATAGCTGCAATCGCACAGACAATATCGCCAAACGGTCTGCCCTTCCTTAAATCCTCGTAAAAGCCATTCAGATAAATCGTAGGGGAAAGACTTTCCTCTTTGCCGTTTATCACCAGCCCCTGTAAAATAACGCCGTTGTTCTTCCTCACTTCCTTCATTTCCACACTGACGTCTTTTCCTAAATAATCGCTGACACTCTTTTTTATTTTTTCCATAAATTCTTTATACTGCATACTTTTCTCCATTCTGAATCTGATTTTTGTTTTGGGACACGAAAAAAAGACAATAGAAAAATCTCTATTGTCTTGTCGGCTTATGTTTATTTAGGAAAAGAACGCTTATGCTCTGGACAGGTATTCGCCCGTTCTGGTATCAATCTTAATCTTGTCCCCCTGATTAACAAAGAGCGGCACATACACCGTAGCGCCTGTCTCAACTGTTGCCGGCTTGGTAGCGCCCGTAGCCGTATCTCCCTTAAATCCGGGCTCCGTCTCTGTAATCTCCAGTTCAACAAACAGGGGCGGCTCTACTGCAAATACATTACCATTGTGGGAACAGATTTTGCACATCTCGTTTTCTTTGACAAACTTGAGTGCATCACCAATCGTCTCGCTGTTTAAGGCAATCTGCTCATAATTTTCAACATCCATGAAATTGAACAGCTCGCCGTCAGAGTATAAATACTGCATATCTTTTCTGTCAATACGTGCCTGAGGGCATTTCTCGGTAGGTCTGAAGGTCTTCTCCACTACACCGCCGCTCTTAATATTTTTCAGCTTGGTCCTGACAAATGCAGCGCCTTTACCGGGCTTTACATGCTGGAACTCAATAATCTGATAGATATTATTATCTAATTCAATCG